>NZ_VCKY01000419.1 GCF_005889735.1 Nonomuraea turkmeniaca | reverse complement strand
GCGACAGCGTCACCGCCAGCGCCGCCTGCAGCATCATGAACACCGTGACGCCCTCGGAACGGGCCAGCGCCACCATCCGCTCATGCACCTCAGCCGGAATCCGCAACGGCACCCGATGACCGAGATGGCTGGCCGTCGCCGGCCGCGGCCGATCCGTCGGCAGCGCCAACTCCTCCGGCGCACCAGCCAACGCCTCCCGCCAGTAGCCGATCTGCGCCGCCTGCAGACTGCCGGGGTCGGACTCCTCGCCCAGCAACTCCCGCTGCCACAACGCGTAGTCCGCGTACTGCGCCGGCAACGGCTCCCACACCGGAGCCTCACCCCGCATGCGGGCCGCGTACGCGCTGGACAGGTCGCGGCCCAGCGGGGCCGACGACCAGCCGTCGCTGGCGATGTGGTGCATGACGACCACAAGGACCAGCTCGTCGGTCCCGGTCTGGAACAGCGACGCCCGGATCGGCACATCTCTCGACAGATCGAACGCGTGCCGCGTCGTCTGCCGCACCGCCTCGGCCACCTCACCGGCCTCCACCCGGGACACCTGCAGGGCCCAATCCAGCTCCGCCATATCCAGAATGTGCTGATACGGCTCACCGTTCAGAGACGGGAAGACGGTACGCAAGGACTCGTGACGAGCGAGCACATCGCGGAAGGCCGCGTTCAACGCCGCCACGTTCAGCTCGCCCCTCAGCCGAAGCACGACGGGGACGTTGTAGGTCGGGCTCGGACCCTCCAGCTGGCCCAGGAACCACAGCCGCCGCTGCGCGAACGACAGCGGAACGCGTTCCGGACGCGGCCCGGCACGCAAGGGCTCGCGAGTGCGGTCCGTTTCGGTCTCCGCCAGGCGGGCGGCCATCTCCGCCACCGTCGAGACCTCGAAGAGCATCCACAGGGGAACCTCGACACCCAGCACCGCACGGATCCGCGCCACCAGCCGGACCCCGAGCAGCGAGTGACCGCCGAGCTCGAAGAAGTCGTCGTCGACGCCGACCGACTCCACGCCAAGCACTTCCGCGAAGGCCCCGCACAGCAGTTCCTCCTGCACGGTCGCCGGCGGCCGGCCCGACCCGCTGGCGTACTCCGGAGCCGGAAGGGCCTTCCTGTCGAGCTTGCCGTTCACCGTCAGTGGCAGCTCGGCCAGCGTGACCACCGCGGCGGGCACCATGTACTCCGGCAACCGCTGGGCCGCGTACTCCCGCAGCGCACCGCCGTCGACCACGACACGGCCAGTATCGGCGTCGGCGGGCACCACGTACGCCACCAGCCGCTTCTCCCCCGGGTCGTCCTCGCGGGCGATCACGGCGGCCTGGTGCACGTCCGGGTGGGTCCGCAGCACCGCCTCGATCTCGCCCGGCTCGATCCGGAACCCGCGGATCTTCACCTGCTCATCAGCCCGGCCGGCGAACAGCAGCTGCCCGTCGGCGGTCCACTTGGCCAGGTCGCCGGTCCGGTACATCCGCTCACCCGAGCCGCCGAAGGGGCAGGCCACGAACCGCTCACCGGTCAGCCCCGGCCGGCCCGCGTACCCGCGGGCCAGGCCCGTCCCGGCGACGTACAGCTCACCGGCGACGCCCACCGGCACCGGGCTGAGGGTGTCGTCCAGCACGTACAGGCGGGTGTTGGCGATCGGCCCGCCGAACGACACAGGACCCGATCCGTCGGGATCCACCTGCCCCACGGCCGCGATCACCGTGGCCTCGGTCGGGCCGTACGCGTGCACCAGCCGCCGGCCGGCCGCCCACCGGCGGGCCACCGACTCGCTGATCGCCTCCGCGCCGACCACCATGGGCCCGACGTGTGCCAGATCGTCCGGCTCCAGCACGTTCAGCAGCGAGGGCACGACGCTGGCCGCCTGGACTTCCGGCAGCTCCCGCAGCCCCCGCGGCTCGACGCGCTGTTCCTCGCTCGCGATCCACAGCGTCGCCCCGCTCGCCAGCGCCACCACCACGTCCAGAACCGACGCGTCGAAGCCGAACGACGCGAACTGCAGGAGCCCGGCACCCGGCGCGGCGTCCATCAACGGAGCGAACACCGACACCAGGTTCGGGATCGATCCGTGGGAGACCGCGACGCCCTTCGGCGTGCCGGTCGATCCGGAGGTGTAGATCACGTACGCCAGGCCGGCCGGCTCGGCCGGCACCGTAGGCGCGCTGTCCGGCATGGTCGCGAGCTGCGCTCGAACCTCCGGGTCGTCCAGCACGATCATCGGAGCCTCGGTGGCGGCCGTGACCAGCGCACGGGCGCCACTGCTGGTCAGGACGGCGGCCACAGCGGCGTCGTCCAGCACCAGCGCGACACGCTCGGCCGGGTTGCCCGGATCGATCGGCAGGTAGGCCGCACCCGCCTTCCACACGCCCAGGATCGCGATCAGGAGCTCCACCTCGCGCTCCATCACCACGCCCACGACCGACTCGGCGCCCACCCCCAATCCGCGCAGGTGCCGGGCCAGCTGATTCGCCCGTGTGTCCAGTTCCCGGTACGACAGCTCCACCTCGCCGGCCACCACGGCGCGGGTGTCCGGATTGGCGGTCACCTGCCGCTCGAACAGCTCCACGATGTTGGAGTCCGCCACGTCGGCAGCGGTGTCGTTCCAGCGGTTGAGCACCAGGTCACGCTCGCCGGCGTCAAGGATGTCGACGGCGTGCACCCGTGTGCCGGGGGCCGCGGACACGGCCTCGAGCACCCGTTCCAGCCGCCGCACGAGCATCTGGGCAGAGTCCTCGTCGAACAGGTCGGCCGTGACGATCACGAGGCCGCGCAGCCCGGCGGGACGATCCTCGTCGTCGAACGCCTCCCGGACCGCCACGTCGAGGTCGAACTTGGCGGGCACCGTGGCCGGTCTGCCGGCCCGGGCCCCGCGGCCGCCGCGGCGTACTTCGGGCAGTTCCAGTGTCGCGCGGTCCGTGTTCTTCACCAGCAGCGCCACCTGGAACAGCGGGTGCCGTGACAGTGACCGCTCCGGCGCCAGCTCCTCGACCAGCCGCTCGAACGGCACGTCCTGGTGCTCCAGCGCGCCGAGGCTCGTTTCGCGTACGCGGGCAAGCAGCTCGCGGAAGGAGGGGTCCCCTGACAGGTCGGTGCGGATCACCAGGGTGTTGACGAAGAACCCGACGAGGTCGTCCAGCGCTTCGTCGGTGCGCCCGGCCACGGCGGAGCCGATGGGGATGTCGGTGCCTGCTCCCAAGCGGGACAGCAGCACCGACAGAGCGGCATGCATGATCATGAAGGACGTGACGCCTTCGGTCCGGGCCAGCTCCGCCAGCCCCTCGTGCACCTCGGCGGAGACCCGCAACGGCACCGCATACCCGCGGCGGCTCGATACCGCGGGGCGCGGCCGGTCGTAGGGGAGTTCCAGTTCTTCGGGCGCTCCGGCGAGGGTCTGCCGCCAGTAGTCGACCTGGGTCGACAGCAGGCTGCCCGGGTCGGACTCGTCGCCGAGCAGCTGCCGCTGCCACAACGCGTAGTCGGCGTACTGCACCGGCAGCGGCTCCCACACCGGCGCCTCGCCGCGCAGCCGCGCCGCGTACGCGGCCGACACGTCACGGGCCAGGGGAGCCGTCGACCAGCCGTCGCTCGCGATGTGGTGCACGGCCAGCACCAGGACGCGCTCCTCTTGTCCGGTCTCGAACAGCCATCCCCGGATCGGCACCTCGGCCGACAGATCGAACGTGTGCCACGCCGCCTGCTCGACCGTCTCGGCCAGCTCATCGGGCGCGAGCCGGCGTACCTGGAGCTGCCAGTCCAGCTCCTGCGGGTCAAGGATCCGCTGGTACGGCTCACCCTCCACGGCCGGGAAGATCGTCCGCAGCGACTCGTGGCGGGCGATGACGTCCCGCAGCGCCTCGTTCAGCGCCGCGATGTCCAGGGTTCCGGTCAGCGGAAGGATCAGCGGGATGTTGTACGTGGGGCTCGGGCCCTCCAGCTGGGCCAGGAACCACAACCGCTGTTGGGCGAACGACAGCGGCAGCCGCTCCGGCCGTTCGGCCTTTCGCAGGGCCAAGCGGACCTGCTCCTGTTCCGGACCGGCCAGGCGTGCCGCCAACCCCGCCACCGTCGGCGACTCGAACAACATCCGGATCTTCACCTCCGCGCCCAGCCGGGCACGGATGCGCGACAACAACCGGATCGCCAGCAGCGAATGCCCGCCCAGGTCGAAGAAGCTGTCCTCGACCCCCACCGAGTCCAGGCCGAGCACCTGCGCGAACACCTCACACAAGACCGTCTCGGTCTCGCTGGCCGGCCCACGGCTCACGCCCGCACCCTGCTCCGGCGCCGGCAACGCCTTACGATCGAGTTTGCCGTTGGCCGTCAGC
>NZ_VCKY01000418.1 GCF_005889735.1 Nonomuraea turkmeniaca | reverse complement strand
CCACCCCGCTGAGCTCGTGCACCTCCCGGCTGCCCGCCGCGTGATCGACGATCCCCACCACCAGGAACAACGCCGCCTTGAACAGCCCGTGCGCCAGCAACATGGCCGCCCCTGCCAGCGCGTGCCCCGACCCGAACAGCACCACGAGAAAGCCCAGCTGGCTGACCGTGCCATAGGCCAGCAGCCGCTTGAGATCCGTCTCGCGCAGCGCCCGCCAGCCGCCGAGCACCATCGTGACCAGGCCGAGCGGCACCGCCACCGCCCGCCACAACACCACGTCGGCGGCCGCCGGGCCGAGCCTGGCCACCAGGTACACGCCCGCCTTCACCATGGCGGCCGCGTGCAGGTACGCCGACACGGGGGTGGGCGCGGCCATCGCGGCCGGCAGCCAGGTGCTGAACGGGAAGATCGCCGACTTCGTCAGCGCCCCGGCCAGGATCAGCACGGCGGCGACCGCGCCGATGTCCCCGGGGGCGAGCGCGGAGATCCGGTACGTGCCCGCCGCCTGGCCCGCGAGCACGAGCCCGGCCAGCATGGTCAGGCCGCCGAACGTGGTGATCACCAGCGCCTTCATCGCCGCCTGGCGGCTCAACCGGCTCTCCGGGTCGTACCCGATCAGCAGGTAGGAGAAGACGGTGGTCAGCTCCCAGAACACGTACAGGAGGAGCAGATTGTCGGCCGTCACCAGGCCCAGCATCGACCCGGCGAAGGCCACCATGGCGCCGCCGTAGCGCCCGAGCCCGTCGTCGCCCTCGGGAAAGTAGCGCACGCTGAACACCAGCACCAGCACCCCGATGCCGGTGACCAGCGCGGTCATCAGCACGGCCAGCGGGTCGAGCCGGAACGCCAGCTCCATGCCCAGCGCCCAGCTCGTGCTCCGGCCGTCGGGCAGCCCACCGGCCGACCGCCACAGGGTGTAGCCGAACGCGGCCGCCGGAGCGAGGGCCAGCAGGGCGAAGGAGCGGCGGCCCATGCGGCGGGCCAGCCAGGGAGCACAGGCGGCCGCCACCGCGTGCAGCATGAGCAGCGACTCCAGCGGCTCCATGGGCTCCTCAGGCGGGATGTACTTTTCCGGTTACGTCCGCCAATCTCCATGCGTTTACCCCCGCCGCGACGCAGGCACGGCGGGGGTTGACCCGAACGTCACCAGTCCCAGGACTGGACACGAAGGTCAGGTCTGGGCGGCGGAGCAGGCGCCGGGGCGCGGCGCGCGGGTCGTGATCAGGTAGTGGTCGACCTGCCGCTCCAGGCAGGAGGCGCCGCCGGCATAGGCGAGGTGGCCATCGGCGTCGTTGGTGAGCAGCACACCGTTCGACAGCTGCGCCGCCAGTCGCCTGGCCAGCTGGTACGGCGTCGCCGGGTCCCGGGTCGTGCCCACCACCACGATCGGCGGCGACCCCTTGGCCCGCACCTTCTTGGTGAACCTCGTGCCCCTGACCGGCCAGTACGGACACGCGGACTCGGGGTGGTCGACGCAGGAGATGGCCCGGTGCGCCTCCAGCATGTTGGTGTACAGGCCGTTGGGCAGCCGGCCGTTGTAGCCGTCGGCGATCCGCAGCATCAGCGTGCCGTCGCCCTTGAACGCGGCGGTCAGCGCCTGGCGCAGCACAGGCCAGTTGTTCTTCGAGTACAGCGCGGCGTCCACGGCGGTTCTGACCACGGTCTCGGTGACCTGCCTGCCGTCGTGGGTGTTGCGCAGCGGCGCCCGGTCGGCCCGCGACAGCAGCGCGTCGAGCCGCTTCCTCGCCGCCGTGAGCGTCTGCTTCTTGAACGGGCAGTCCTTGGCCTTGAAGCAGTCACGCAGGAACGACTCCCGCGCCACCTGGAAGCCGGCGACCTGCGCCCGGACGAACTCCTCGCCTGTCTGGTTCGGGTCCTCGGCGCCGTCGAGCACCATGGCGCGGATCCTCATCGGGAACAGGTCGGCGTACCTGGCGCCGAGGTAGGTGCCGTACGACCAGCCGAAGTACGTCAGCCGCCGGTCGCCGAGCGCCGCGCGCATCACGTCCATGTCGCGGGCCGCCTCGCCCGTGCCGACGTGCTTGAGCAACTGCTTGCCCGAGTGGGTCTCGCAGCCCTTGGCGAACCTCTTCGCCCACCCTTTGAGCTGCTTGAGCTCCGCCTTGGAATCGGGGGTCCGGTCGGCGGAGTGGAAGGCGTCCAGGTCCAGCGGCGACAGGCAGCGCACGGGCGAGGACCGGCCCACGCCGCGCGGATCGAAACTGACGACGTCGAAACGTGCCCGGACGGACGCCGACACCGCCGACTTGTTGAGGATGAGACCGTCGACCCCCGAGCCGCCGGGACCGCCGAAGTTCAGCACGATCGAGCCGATCTTCTTTCCGGTCGCCGGGAGCCGGATCATGGTGATCTTAATCTGCTTGCCACTGGGATTCGTATAGTCCAGTGGCACCTTTAATTTCGTGCATTCGAATGCTTCGAATCCTTTGCCGCAGGAGGTCCAGGTCAAGCGCTGACCGTAATAGCCGCCGAGTTTGTCGGCCGCGGCGGCCGGAGCCGTACCGGTGAGACCGGTGGCGGCGATCAAGCCGGCGATGGCGGAAGAAATGATTTTGATTGAGCGTCGCATGAACAAAAGGTGAAGGTGAATTCTTGCGAGCGCCTTTAAGCAAGCTGGAATAGATCACTTGCAACCGTCTCGACCAGGCCGTCGCCGCGACTGGGCAGGCGGCGCCTAGAACACGGCGCTGTCCTCGACGTACCGGCGCAGGTTGACCAGATGCATCAGCCAGCCCGCGCGGTGCTCGGCGGCCAGGGCCGCCCCGTCCGGTAGCGGCTCCCAGCCCATGTGCAGGAGGCGGACCATCGTGGAGCCGCCGATCTCGGTGAGCTGGATCTCGACCCGGGTCGACGCCGGCCAGTGCTCGTCCGCCCAGGACAGCACGAGCAGGTGATCGGTGACGAGCTCGATCACCTGCCCGCCGGTGCGTACCTCCCGCCCGTCGTCGGTGGTCCAGCGCTCCTCGAACCGGCCGCCGGCGGTCGCGTCGAGGTCCAGGTAACTCCACCAGCCGGCGCGGATCTCCGCGTTGACGATCGCCTGCCACACGTCATGCGCCGGCGCGACGATCGCGATCGATTCGTCGACCACCGGCTGGGATCGCTGCTTGCCCATGGCGTCCGTCCTGCCGGCGCCCGGCCGGCTCGGCAGCCCTTCCTGAGGCGTGGTGGTGAGCAGCCGGGCGTCCTGCAGAATCAGCTGGACGATCTTGTCCAGCTCGCTGCTCTCGTCGATGACCGTCTCGTGCACGTCCGGCAGGACGTCCTTCTTGACGTACCACTGCCGCATCTCGTCCGGGCCGAACCGGGCGCGCTGCGGCCGGGTCTCGTGCCGGCGGAGCGTCTCCTCCCACGAGACGTCGAGGTAGTAGCACAGGGTCCTGCCGCGGTGGTCGCCGCAGAGGGACTGGAGCATCTCGCCATAGCGGCTTCCGGCGAGGATGCCTTCCAGGATCACGTGGTAGCCGGCGTCGAGCGCGTGCCGGCACATCACGTCCAGGAGGCCGATGTTGACGCCGCCCGGCCGGTCCAGCTCCCGCAGGATGTCACGGCGGACCACGTCCTGACTGATCACGGCCATGCCCCGGCGGCCGAACGCCTCGCGCACGGCACGTGCCACGGTGGACTTGCCCGAACCGGAGTTGCCGCGGATGACGATGAGAGTCGTGTCCTGGGATCCGGTAAGCACTGGACGACGGTACCGGATCAGTACGAGCGGCGCTGCGGGCTTACAGAATCCCGCTCGATTCGGGCGCCAGGCTTGTCAGCCCGCGTCGTGGACGCGGTGCGCGACCTCGTCGGCCAGGCGGTCGAGGGAACGATCGAGCAGCTCGCGGACCTGATCCGCCCGCGGTCCCGAATCCGGTTCGTCGAGCAGGGAGATGTGCACGGTCACCTCGCTCGTCCCGCCCGCCGAGTCCGCCACCTGGAGCCAGCCGGCGTAGTCCGGGTGGTCGCGGCCGCCCCACTCCACGCGCAGCTGGTCCTCCGACGCGCGGAACAGCCCCTCGTGCCTCCCCTCCCCGGGCACCAGGTCGCCGCCCGCCTCGAGCGTGCCGGGGCCGGCGCCGGAGACGTGGAGTCCCTGCGGCAGCCAGCGGTTCATGAGCGTGACGTCGGACGCGACCCCGTACACGATCGTGCTCACGGCCGGCATCCCGCGCGTCGCCTCGAACTCAGCCACTTCCGTCCCCCTTGACGTCCGGCCCTGGCCAATGGTGGCGCCGTACCCGTGTGATCTGCTCGCAAACCGCGGCCGTCCCGCCGGCGTTCCCCGCTACGGTTTGCGGTGGGCGG
>NZ_VCKY01000417.1 GCF_005889735.1 Nonomuraea turkmeniaca | reverse complement strand
ACCTTGCACGGGCTGGCCGGGGTCACGACGTTCGTGCTGGTGTTCCTCGCGGCCAGCGCGGCCCGGGTGTTCTGACCGGGCTCAGTGCGACTTGGCCCGGCGGGGCCGCCTGAGCACCTGGAGGGAGCGTGCCGTGACGGCCACCACGTCGCCCGCCTGCCACCCCTCCTCCGCGAACACCTCTTCCACCGTGTCGTGGCTGGTGTCGAGGACGGGCAGCCATCCGGCGCCGAACTCGTCGCCGGGCAGGGTGAACGACATGTTCTCGTGGTGCGCGTTGATCAGCAGCAGGAACGAGTCGTCCGTGATCCGCTCACCCCGCGGCCCCGGCTCGGTGATCGCCTCGCCGTTGAGGTAGACCATGAGCGACTTGGCGTAGCTGATGTGCCAGTCGCCCGCTGTCATCTCGGCACCGCCCGGCGTGAGCCAGACCAGGTCGCGGGCGCCGTTGTCGGGGTGGCGGCCCTGGAAGAAGCGGCGGCGCTGGAAGACCGGGTGCTCGCGGCGCAGCTTCGACAGCGCGCGGACGAACTCCAGCAGGTCGGACTCGGCGCGCACCATCGACCAGTCCACCCACGCCAGCTCGTTGTCCTGGCAGTAGGCGTTGTTGTTGCCGCGCTGGGTGCGGCCGATCTCGTCTCCGTGGGACAACATCGGCACGCCCTGCGACAGGAACAGCGTGGCCAGGAAGTTGCGGCGCTGGCGGCGACGGAGGGTGACGATGCCGGGGTCCTCGACCGGGCCCTCGGCGCCGCAGTTCCACGAGCGGTTGTCGTTGGTGCCGTCGCGGTTGTCCTCGCCGTTGGCCTCATTGTGCTTGTGGTCGTATGACACCAGGTCGGCGAGCGTGAACCCGTCGTGGCACGTCACGAAGTTGATCGAGGCGACCGGGCGGCGGCCGGACGACTCGTAGAGGTCGGCGGAGCCGGTCAGGCGGGAGGCGAACTCGGGGAGCGCGGAATGCGTACCCCTCCAGAAATCGCGCACGATATCCCGGTATTTGCCGTTCCACTCCGTCCACAAGGGCGGGAAATTTCCGACCTGGTAGCCGCCGGGGCCGACGTCCCACGGCTCGGCGATCAGCTTGACCTGGGAGATCACCGGATCCTGCTGGATCAGGTCGAAGAACGCGCTGAGGCGGTCCACGTCGTGCAACTCGCGCGCCAGCGCCGAGGCCAGGTCGAAGCGGAACCCGTCGACGTGCATCTCCAGCACCCAGTAGCGCAGCGAGTCCATGATCAGCTGCAGCGCGTGCGGCGAGCGCACGTTGAGCGAGTTGCCGCACCCGGTGTAGTCGAGGTAGTAGCGCCGGTCGCCGTCGTGCAGCCGGTAGTAGGCCTGGTTGTCGATCCCCCTGAACCCCAGCGTCGGCCCCATGTGGTCGCCCTCGGCGGTGTGGTTGTAGACCACGTCGAGGATGACCTCGATGCCCGCCTCGTGCAGCGCCCGCACCATGGCCTTGAACTCCAGCACCTGCTGCCCCCGCGTGCCCGCGCTGGAGTAGCGGCCGTGGGGCGCCAGGTAGGCCATGGTGTTGTAGCCCCAGTAGTTCGTCAGTCCGCGCGCCACCAGGAAGTGCTCGGGCACGTAGTGGTGCACCGGCATCAGCTCGACCGCCGTGACCCCGAGCGACAGCAGATGATCGATGATCGCCGGATGCCCCACCGCCGCGTACGTGCCCCGCAGGTCCGCCGGCACGTCGGGGTGCCGCATGGTGAGCCCGCGCACGTGCGCCTCGTAGATCACGGTCTCGTGGTACGGGATGCGCGGCGGCCGGTCGTTGCCCCACTCGAAGAACGGGTTGATGACCACGTTCTTCGGCATGTAGGGCGCGCTGTCCTCGGTGTTGCGCCGGGAGGGATCGGTGAAGTAGTAGGGGAACAGGGCCTGGTTCCAGGTCAGATCGCCGTCGATGGCCTTGGCGTAGGGGTCGAGCAGCAGCTTGGCGGGATTGCAGCGGTGCCCCTGCGACGGGTCGTAGGGGCCGTGGACGCGGTAGCCGTACCGCTGGCCCGGCTGGATCCCCGGCAGGTAGCCGTGCCAGACGAAACCGTCGACCTCGGGCAGCTCCACCCGCTCTTCGGTGTCGTCATCGTGAAAAAGGCACAGCTCTACTCGCTCGGCGACCTCGGAGAACACCGAAAAGCTGGTGCCAACGCCATCCCAGGTGCCGCCGAGTGGATAGGGCTCGCCCGGCCAGACCTCGCGCATGTGGCCCAATTGTCGCACGGGAAAACCGCTCTTGGTCCTCAATGAGCCGATGGCCTCACGACCAGGACACATACAGGTCCCGATCGCCGGCGCCCGGCGTCGCGGGACACGGCGCCGGTACGGCTCGGATCGCCCGCGACGCCGCGCGCGGCCTCGGAGGGGAGACCGGGAACGGCGTCGAGGGCGGGCTGAGGAGGCGTCAGAGCAGCTCGGCCTTGAGAGAGATCATGGTGCCCGTCAGGGCCTTGCTGACCGGGCAGTTGGCCTTGGCGGTCTCGGCGGCCTCCTGGAACTGCTCGGCCGAGATGCCCGGCACGTGTCCCTTCACGGTGAGCACGATGCCGGTGATGCCTTCACCCGGCTGGAACGTCACGTCCGCGCTGGTCTGCAGCGACTCCGGCGGCGTGCCGGCGCCGGCCAGGCCGTGCGAGAGCGCCATCGAGAAGCAGGACGAGTGGGCGGCCGCGATGAGCTCCTCTGGTGAGGTCTTGCCGTTCGCCGCCTCGGCCCTGGAGGGCCAGGAGACCTCGAACGTGCCGACGCCCGAACTGTCGAGCGAAACGCTGCCCGAGCCGTCGAGCAGGGCACCCTTCCACTGGGTGGTTGCGGTGCGTGTGGTGGCCATGGCTATGTGCTCCCTCCGTCGTGGACTTCCGACACTATCGTGGTCCGATCGACGGCTGACAAAGTGTGGCGCGCCAGTCATCCGGCTCTACTTTTCCGGCGAATAATGACATGCTCGGGTCGCGGTGCACCTGCCGCCTTGGTCCGGATGAAACGGGAGTGTGGTGCCAGTGGAGGCACCGTACGACGACCGGCTACTGCATCAGCGGGTGGTCGGCGGCGACGAGTCGGCGCTGGGAGAGGTCTACGATCGGTTCTCCTCGCTGATCTTCGGTCTCTCGCTGCGCGTCACCAGGGACCGGGTGATCGCCGAGGACATCACGCAGGAGGTGTTCCTGGTCTTCTGGGAACGGCCACTGGCCTATGACCCGGATCGCGGCACGTTGCGCGCCTGGCTCGCGACGATCGCGCACCGCCGGGCGGTCGATCACGTACGCGCCGAGGAGCGGCGGCGGGTGTCGGCGCTGGGGCCCCGGTTGTTCGAGCGGGAGCCGGTCAGGCTGGAGGACACCGTGCTCGCCGCCGACGAGGCCGCGCGGGTGCGGCAGGCCGTGACGTCACTGCCCGACGGCCTCCGGCAGGCGATCGAGTTAGCCTACTTCGGGGGCAGGACATATCGGCAGGTCGGCGAGGAACTGGGCGTGCCCGAGGGCACGGCCAAATCGCGCATCCGGCTGGCCCTGAGGCGGCTGGCGGACGCGCTGGCGGAGGAAGAGGTGTGATGGACCCCGTCGAGCGTCTTTATCTGGACGCGTTGATGGAGGACCCGGCGGTGCCGGTCGGCTCCTTGCGGCCCCAGCTCCTGGCCGGGGCCAGGGCGCGGCGCAGGCCCGCGGCTCCTACCGCTGTCTGGGTGGAACCGTACGCGGGCCGCGTGGCCGCGATGGACGCGCTGCTCGCCTCGGCCGTCGAGGACGACTGGTCGCGGATCATCGTCGAAGGCTGGACACTCCAGGGGCTCGTCGCCCACCTGGCCGCCAAGGACGGCCTCCTCGCCGCTTCCGTGGGTGCCCCCGTGCTCGGCCCGCCCATTGGGGCGGCCGACTCGCTGGGACGTACGAACGACGTGCAGGCGTACGAGCGGGCCCGTAGCCCCGAGCAGACGCGGCGGGACTGGCGGGCGCAGGCCGACGCGCTCTGCCGCCACCTGGCGGACCTGCCGCCGGCCATGCCGGCCACCCTGGACGGCATGGAGTTTCCGGTGGTCGATCACATCCTGGCCCGGTGCCTGGAGACGTGGATCCACACGGACGACGCCGCCAAGACGGCGCAGCTCCGGCTCCCCGACCCTGTTCCCGAGCACATCCGGCCGGCCGCGGACCTGTGCGCCCGCCTGCTGCCCTGGACGATGCTCTTCTCGGGCCTCAACGGCGCGGGCCGCACGCTGCACCTGACGTTGACGGGCCCGGGTGGCGGTGAGTGGTTGCTGCCTCTGGGAGCGGAGGACAGCGAGCCCGGCGAGCCGGACGCCCACATCAGCGCGGACGTGATCAAGTTCTGTTTCCTGCTGGGCGGCAGGGGCGACCCCGCGGACTTCCCGGCGGACCTGGGCGGCGACGTGTCCCTCGCCAGGGACGTCCTCACCGCGGCCCCCGCCCTGTCCGGCCCC
>NZ_VCKY01000416.1 GCF_005889735.1 Nonomuraea turkmeniaca | reverse complement strand
GGGCGAATCCGATTCTGTGGATGGCGGGCGAGGGTCGAATTTGTCCTGTGGACTAGGCATGGTCCCCGGGCCGATGAAGCGGGCCGGGCCCATGAAGCGGGCCGGGCTCCGTAGGGCCTCCGGGAGGGTCCGCAAAACCGGAGGCAGGGTCCGTGAAGCCGTCTGCCGGAATCGTGAAAGGGACCGGATTTGCCTTTCAGCTGCGACCAGGGCGCTCGTGCGGGAGCGCTCCCCGCTGCTTCCGACACGGCCTATATCCATCAAATGATCTAGCCAATCCAACAAGATCGCCCGGCGCCGTGCGATCCGGCGCCGGGCGTTCGGAGGCGACCGTCAGGTGCAGGCGGCCCCGTTGAGTGTGAAGGCCGGCGGCTTGGCGGTGTTCCCGTTGTGGGTGGCCTGGAAGCCGAACTGGGCGGCGGCCCCCGGTGCGATGGTGCCGTTGTAGCCGACGTTCCTGGCGGTCACCTGGCCGGAGTCGGGAGAGACGGTCGCGTTCCACGCGGAGGTGACCGTCTGGCCGGCGGGCAGCGTGAAGGCCAGCGTCCAGGAGGAGAGCGGCGTGCTGCTCGTGTTGGTGATCGTGACCGCGGCCGTGAACCCGGTGTTCCACGTGTTCATCGTGTACGTGACCTGGCACGCCCCCGGTGGTTGCGGGGAAGGCGACTGCGACGGGTCGCCGCCCCCGGTGTTCAGTCCGAGGAACGCGATCGCGGCGGCGGCCATCCCGCCCTGGGGCAGGTTGTGCCCGACGCCCTGCAGGCTGATGCCCTCGACGGCGACGGTCGTGCCGGTCCCGCCGTACCTGGTCCGCGTCCAGTTGGGCTGGGGCTGGTCGGTGAGGCTCGGCGTCTGGCTCAGGCCGTGGACGTTGGTCCACTGCTTGATCTGCTCCTGGAAGTTCGGATAACGCAGCGTGGAGTCCTCCGTGCCGTGCCACACCTGCATGCGCGGACGGGGGCCGGTGTAGCCGGGGTACGCGGCGCGTACCAGGTCACCCCACTGCTGCGCGGTCATGATGCGCTGCCCATTGGCGCACTGGCTGTTCCAGCTCGACCCGTCCGTGGTGGCGAAGCAGCCGAAGGGCACGCCCATGAACGACACGCCTGCCTTGAACACGTCGGGGTAGGCGCCCAGCAGCACGTTCGTCATCATGCCGCCGGAGGAGGCGCCCGTGGCGTACGTACGGTCGGGGTCGGTGTTGTAGCGCTGCTGGACGTACCTGACCATGGAGACAATGCCCACCGGGTCGCTGCCGCCGTCATGCCGCAGCGCCTGCGGCGAGGAGACGTCGTAGCAGGAGCCGCTCCTGGTCGCCGACGGGTAGATCACGATGAACTTGTGCTGGTCGGCCAGCGAGGCGAACTCCGTACCCGAGTAGAAAGCCGGGCCTGAGCCCGTGCAGTAGTGGACGGCCACGAGCAGCGCCGGGCGGGCGGGGATACCGTCGGGGACGTAGAGGTGCATGCGTAAGCTGGTGGGGTTCGTACCGAAGCCAGTGACCTCCGTCAGCTGCGCAGAGGCGGCCGGCGGCGCCGTGACCAGGCCCGCGATGATGAGCGTCACCGCGGCGACCACAGCGCCTATGATCCGAGCTGTCACTTTCATCGGGCTCCTCTCGGTCGGGCCTGAAACATTGCGAGTTTCTAAAGAAAGTTTCAGCATGACAACGTGCCAGGTGGCATCCCTGTGAGCGCAATTGTCTGAGCTGCGAACCAGCACGAATGAAGGCCGCTGGGTCATGAAAGTTTCGGCTCAGGCCGTGAGTGTCGCGTCCCTCAACTCCCACCACCACCGCTCCCGGTGCGTGGCGCGGAGCAGGCGGTTGTGCAGGCGGTGCAGGACTTTGGCGTTGTGCGAGTTGACCTCGATCTCCTCCGCCCGCGCAAGGTGGCGCAACGGGCGGCCGTGGCAGGTGGAGCAGCCACACGTGCCTTCACCGAGCCGCTCGACCGGCACGAAGTCCAGCCGTTCCGGCACGAACGCGCTGCGTGCCCCGCCTCGACGCCACCCGCCGCGCACCTCGTGCGGTTCCGGGTAGAGGTGGCGCAGCACCTCACGGACGCCGATCGCGGCCCACTCGGCGCCGTGAGCCAGCGCGCCCAGCGCCGCCACGCCCGCCGAGAGCAGGGGCAGCGGCAGCGGCCGGTACGGCGGCCCGTCCTCGACGACCAGCGCCACCGGCGTCCCGTAGTCGGTGATCGTACGCACGAGAACCGGCCGGTCCTCGGCGACCCACCGCGGGTGGACGGGGAGCACGGCGATTGCGCCCTCCCACTGGATGGCCTGTTCGAGGATGGCGTGCAGGGCTTCGTGGTCCCTTTTGCCGATATATCCGGAATCGGTGAGCGGGGCCGTCGCCCCCGCCTCCACCTGGTCCGCGATCCAGTCCGCCGACAGCCGGGCCGTCCCCCGTACCCGTGCCGACCCCGCGTAACGCCGCCGATCGGCCAGCAGCGGTCCGTCGTAGCCGTTCCGGCGCACCATGCGGACCGCGTCGTGCGCGGCCTGGCCGGTGAAGACCAGGCCGGAGCCGGGATGCCCGGCCAGCGCCACCGCGTCGTAGACGTCCCTGGTGCTGACCTGGACCAGCAGGCGGTCGCGCAGGTCCATGGCGCGCTCTCTGGGGCGGGGGAGTCTCCATAGCGAAATATCCCCACAAATGAGGGGTTCAGGCGCGCCTGGCGTGCTCGACAACCGGCCGATGGCGATTCCTTCCTACATCGCTTGACCTGGTCGACGCCTGCGCCCGGGTCGGTGTCGGCGCTCGTGGGGGAGAGCGGTTGCGGCAGGAGCACGGTGGCGCGGCTGTATCCGGCCGCGTCGGGTGAGGTGCCGCTGCGCGGCGAGCCGCCCAGCCTGATCGGCCCGCCGGGCGGCTCAGCCGCGGTAGCGCTCGGCGAGCTCGCCCACCGCGCAGGCCAGCCGGTCACGCAGCTCGCCCGGGCCCAGCACCTCGGCGTCCACGCCCAGCCTGAGGAACTCCCCGAGCGCGTGCTCGATCGACTCGATCGGCACTGTGACCCGCGTCCAGCCCTCCTCGTCCGGCGGCCCCGCGCTCTCCCGGGCAGCGGCCACCACGCCCGGCGTCATGAGGTCCGCCAGCCGCTCCAGGCCGCGCGGCGACAGCCGGACCACGGCCTCCCCCCACCGCAGCCTGGCCTCGAACTCGGCCAGGTACCCCTGCCAGTACGCCGCCAGATCGAAGCCCTCCGGCCGGGCGAAACCCTCCTCGAGCGGGTGCAGGTCAAGGATCTGCGAGACGCGGTACGTGCGCACGTCCTCGCCCGCCCGCGCCACGAGATACCACCGCCCCGCCTTGACCACCAGCCCGTACGGGTCCAGCCGCCGCTCCACCTCCTGCGGCGCCTTCCACCGCCGGTACCTCACCTGGATGCGCCGCTCGTTCCAGACGGCGTCGGCCACGGCCGGCAGGTACGTGACCGGCTCCGGGTCCCGATACCACGTGGGCGCGTCGAGGTGGAAACGCTCCTGGATGCGCCCGGCCCGATCACGCAGCTCCACCGGCAGCGCGGCCATGAGCTTGAGCTGCGCGGCCGTCACCACCGTGCCCAGGCCCAGCTCCGCCGCGGGCCCCGGCAGCCCGGCCAGGAACAACGACTCGGCCTCGTCCGCGGTCAGCCCGGTGAGCCGGGTGCGGTAGCCGTCGAGCAGCTGATAGCCGCCCTGTGGCCCGGCGTCGCCGTACAGCGGGATGCCGGCCGCGTGGAGCGACTCGACGTCGCGGTAGATCGTGCGTACCGAGACCTCGAGCCGGTCGGCCAGCTCCCGCGCGGTCATCCGGCCGCGCGTCTGCAGGAGCAGCAGGATCGAAACCAGGCGAGACGCACGCATATTCACTGACACTACCTGTCAGTGACTCCGCCATACGCTCGGCCGCATGAACGACTTCGACTTTTTCGCCGGCCGCTGGAACGTCGTCAACCGCCGCTTGGTGGACGGCCAATGGGACGACTTCCCCGGACACTCCGTGGCCACCCGGCACTTCGACGGGGCGGCGAGCTTCGACGAGATCACCTTCCCGACCAAGGGCTCCCATGGGCTGACCGTGCGCGTGTACAACCCGGAGACGCGGCAATGGTCGATCTACTGGGCCAGCAGCGCGCTTGGCGTGCTCGACACCCGGCCGATGGTGGGGGCGTTCGAGGGGGACCCGGGGCGAGTTCTACGGCGAGGAGACCTACGAGGGCAGGCGGGTCCGGTGCCGGTTCATCTGGACCGTCATCGGCCCGGACACCGCCCGATGGGAGCAGGCCTTCGCGGAAGAGGGTGAGGAGACCTGGGAGACGAACTGGATCATGGACTTCACCCGCGTGTGACGCCGTGGCGCGCCGTCGGGGCCTAACCGGCGGTGCTGCGTACCCACAGGACCACGGCCACGGCCACGATGCCGATCACCAGCACGAGCCCGCCGGCCACGACCACCCACCACCAGGCCGACTTCGGTGGCTTGGCCTCGTAGAGGGGGACGTCGGGCAACATGTCCGGCGTGTACGGCAGGCGCTGCGTGGAGGGAGGGTCCGGTG
>NZ_VCKY01000415.1 GCF_005889735.1 Nonomuraea turkmeniaca | reverse complement strand
ACCGCCCCACCGTGCTGCCCGCGAGTGCACCGGTGCTGTGGACCTGCCCGCACTGCCATCCCGTGGAGGCCCAATGACCGCCCCACCCACCGGCCCGGCCGGCAGCTACGTGCGCGAGCACGCCGGCCACGCCATGACCGTCCACCCTCCCGCCACGTTCGAGCCGGCCACGTTCGCCCGGTTCTGCGCCGCCGAGGCGATGCTGGGGCTGGACGTGGAGACCAGCGCCATCGACGACAAGGGCCCTCGACAGTTCGCGCCCGCCTTCACCGTGCGGCTGGTCCAATTCGGCTCCCCGCGTGAGGCGTGGGTGCTGGACCCGTCCGACCCCGGCCAGCACGCCGCGATCCGGGCGACGCTGGCCGACCCCGCGCGCCGGTTCGTCACCCACACCCCCTACGATCCGCTAGCCGTTTGGGCGGCCTTCGGCATCGCGCTGGGGCAGCGCGTCATCGACACGCACCTGTTGTCGAAGCTGATCGACCCGGACGAACGCGCCGGCCACGGGCTCAAGGAGCTGACCGGCCGCCACCTGGACGACGGCCTGCAACAAGCCGAGGCCGCCCTGCACGCCCGGATGCGCGCCCTGGCCCCGACCGGGCACCGCGCCGGCCACACCTGGCAGACCTGGGGGTGGAACCACCTGCCCACCTCCGATGAGGCGTACGTGGTGTATGCCGGGCTGGACGCCGTCTACGTGCGCCGGCTGCTGCCGGTGCTGCTACGGCACTGCCTGGACTTCACCCACCTGGTGCGGATGGAACAATGGTTGGCCGCCCACGCGACCGGCATCACCATCCGCGGCCTGCTGCTGGACCGCTCCTACACCACCACCCTTCTGCAGCAGGTCCAGCGCGAGCACCACGCCGCCGAGGCGGGCATTCAGCAGGCGCTCGGGTTCCCGGCCGGTTCGCCCCGGTTCGCCGCCTGGCTGGACGGCCACCTCACCGAGGCGGGCATCACCGACCTGCCGCGCACCCCCACCGGCCGGCTGAAGGTCACCGCCGACACCCTCACCACCCTCACCGAGCGGAGCGCCGACACGCTGCCAGAGCAGGTGCGCGACGTGCTGGCCGCCCGGCAAACAGTGGCCCGCACCTCCAACCTGATCGCCAACCTGACGGCGTTCCTGCGCGCCGCCGACCCCGCCGGCCGCGTCCATCCGCAGATCAACACCCTGCGCGCCAAGACCGCCCGCATGTCCATCACCGGCCCGGCGTTGCAGACGCTCAAGAAGCACGACCCGCGGCTACGGCACTGCTTTCGCGCTGACCCCGGCCACGTGCTGGTCTCCTGCGACTTCTCCCAGGTAGAGGTACGGGTGGCCGCCGCCCTGTCCAACGACCCAACCCTGAAACAGGTGATCGCTTCCGGCACCGACATCCACGACGCCACCGCCGCCCTGATGTACGGCGACGGCTACACCAAAGAGCAACGCACCATCTCCAAACGGTGCACCTTCGGCACCCTGTACGGCGGCGGCGCCACCGCGCTAGCCGACCAGACCGGCGTCACCCCCGAGGTGGCCCGGCAGGTCATCGACCGATGGCAGTCCACCTACCCGCGCGTGATCGCCTACACCAAACGCCTGTCCTCCCACAAGGTGGTGACCACGCCGAGCGGCCGGCGCATCCCCGCCGACCCCGCCCGCGGCTACGCCAACGGCAACTACATGATTCAATCCACCGCCCGGGACCTGCTGTTGGCCGCCGTCTACACCTTCGCCACCGCCCACCCCGAGGCCAAGCTGTGGCTGTTCGTCCACGACGAAGTCATCATCCACGCCCCCACCCGCGACGCTGAGCGGCTCCGCGACGCCCTCCAACAGGCGATGACGACCACCTTCCGCGGGGTGCCCATCGTGGCCGAGGCCGACATCCTCGGCACCCACTGGGGCCACCTGCCCGACGCATCGGTCCCGATCCCACATCAGGAAGCGGCATGAGCACGATCACCCCACCCCATATCCCCACAAACGGTGATTCGTCGTGTGCCGCCGGCGCTACGCGACGCGTCGCCTGCGACGTCGAACCCGACGCGTCGCGTTCCACCACGGCGCTACGCGACGCGCAACGGATCTGCGCCTGGTGCTCAGGTCCCATTCCCGCCGCCGCCCGGCGCGACGCGGTGTGCTGTTCAGTGCGCTGTCGGCAGGCACGTCACCGCTTCACCCGCACCGTGGGAGCCGGCGTCACTGAAGGCGTCGCGGCTGGCCACCCGCTACGGCTGGCCTACGCTGATCCGCCCTACCCGGGCAACGCCCGCCTGTATCACGGGCACCGTGACTACGCCGGCGAAGTAGACCACACGGCGCTAATCCACCGCCTGACGACCTACGACGGGTGGGCACTGTCCACCTCAGCCGCCGCCCTGCCCGCCGTACTGGCGCTATGCCCGGCCGGCGTGCGGGTGGCAGCCTGGCACCGCGGCGAACGTCCCACCGCCAGCAGGTGGCCGCTCAGCGCATGGGAACCGGTCATCTACGTTCAGGGCCGCGCCTCGAACCCGTCGTACAGGACCTACGCGACGCGACGGGTGGACTCTCTGGTACACGGCGTTTCGGCGATGACCACCCTGCCCGCCAGGGTCATCGGCGCCAAGCCGGCCGCGTTCTGCCGGTGGCTGTTCGACCTGCTGGGAGCTGACCCCGGCGACAGCTTCGACGACCTGTTCCCCGGCTCCGGGGCCGTCAGCCGCGCCTGGGCCGTCTTCGCAGGCACCGGCGTGCCGTCGCCTGCGGCCGAACCCGACGCGTCGCCTCCAGCTGAGCGCGACGTCTGCTCTTTCACCTGCAATCAGCCGTCGTCTTCGCCGGCGCACACGACGCCTAGTGCCTCTGGAGGGCCCTGATGGGACGCCGCTATGCCACCGCCCAGATGGACATGCTGCCCGGCATGCCCGACGCCGTCGTCAAACGCCCGAAGAAGACCGCCGCGCCCCCGCCGGCGCGCACCCTGGATGAGGCGATCCAGCGCAGTCACGACATCATCGCCGAAGCCCTGGACCGCTACCCCATCGTGGCCCGCCAAGCGCTGTTTTCCGGCGGCAACGACTCCAGCGTCCTTCTCCACCTGGCTCAGCCCTACCTGGACTCCTCACCGCACGATGCCGTGGTGCACGTCAACACCGGCATCGGCATCGAAGAGACAAGGCAGCACGTCCGAGACGTGGCCCGGGGCTGGAATCTGCCGCTGCGCGAGCTGCATCCGCGTGACTCCTACGATGACCTGGTCCTGGGGCGGGTGCTGGCTCGCACCGGCCCCAACGCCGGCAAGCGCCCCGTCTGGGTCGGCTTCCCCGGCCCCGGTGGCGACTCCCACAAGGTCATGTACCGGCGGCTCAAGGATGAGCCGTTGCAGCGCAACCGGGCCGCCATCATCGGCCGGCGTGGCCGTCGGGAGAAGGTGCTCTACCTGGCTGGGATGCGCTGGGACGAGTCCGAGCGGCGCATGCGCAACGCCGAAGAGATCGACCCCGAGGGCGGCATCATCTGGTGCTCACCCATCGTGCACTTCACCAACGCCCAGATGGCTGAATACCGGCGCCGCTTCCACCTGCCGCGCAACCCCGTGGCCGAGCATCTGCACATGTCCGGTGAATGCGAGTGCGGCTGTTTCGCCAAAGAGGGCGAGCTGGACGAGATCGAATTCTTCTACCGCAAGACCGCCTACCGCATCCGCTCCCTGGAAGCCCAGGCCAAGGCAGCCGGCATCGCCGCGTGCAAGTGGGGGCAACGTCCGCCCGGTAGCCGCGACACCGCCAAGCCGGGCAGCATCGCCGGCCGGCTGTGTGGCAAGTGCCCCAGCCGGGCACCTGGCCAGATCGACCTGATGGACCTGTGGGCCCAGGAGGGCCTCCTCACTCCGGCCTGCCCGCCCACGCCCGCACCCGTGCTGCCACAGGCGGCCTAAACACCCTCCCCGTCACCCCGGGCCAATCCCCCAACTGGTGGCCCTACCAGCCATCCGACAAGCCACCAGTTGGGGTGAAATCCGGTGCGCGATCAAGCACGCCCTAGCCCCGTGACCTACGGAAAGAGCCTGCTCATGACCAACCTGTTGGCAACCGCTCTTCACGCCGCGCGGTGCGGCTGGCACGTCTTCCCCCTCACTCCGCACGGCAAATACCCCGCTCGCGGCTTCACCGCCTGGGAGCGCAACGCCACCACCGACCACGACCAAATCACCGCCTGGTGGCAGCGCGCCCCCTACAACGTCGGCATCGCCTGCGGCCCCTCCGGCCTGCTGGTCATCGACCTGGACCTGCCCAAACCCGGCGAGCACCCGCCCGCCACATGGGCGCGACGTGGCATCGCATCCGGAGAGGAGGTCTTCCGTCATCTGTGTGCCGAGCACGGCCGGCCTTACCCCGGCGACACCCGCATCGTGACCACCCGCCGCGGCGGCACCCACCTGTACTTCACCGCCCCGCCCGGCCAGCGCCTCGGCAACACCTCCGGAGACCGCGGCAAGGGCCTGGGCTGGCTCATCGACACCCGCGGTACCGGTGGGTACGTCGTCGCCCCGGGTAGCTACGTGGCCGCCCGCGACGGCACCGGCCCCTAC
>NZ_VCKY01000414.1 GCF_005889735.1 Nonomuraea turkmeniaca | reverse complement strand
CCCTCACGCCACCCGGGCGTCGCCTCGCCACGTGCTTCAGGCGCTCCGGACCTGGGGCGCCCGGGCTCCTGAAGGCCGCTGACCAGCGACGACGGGCAGCGCGGGTAAAATGAACCAACCCCCGCACCGCCGGGGCCCGCAAGGGCTCCTGCCTACGGAGGAGCGCATCATGGTGTTCGACCAGACAGATCTACGCGAGCTGGCGGCCTTCCGCGACGAGGTCGGAGTACTGTCCCTCTACACCACGATGGAGCCGGGCACGCAGGCCGGGCGGACCCGGCTGCGCAACGAGATCGCCGCGCTGCGCCAGGAGCTGGCCGCAGGCCCCGACCAGGAGCGGGCCAGGCTCGTGGACGTCCGCCTGGACTTGCTGGAGCAGCGGGTCACCGAGCTGCTCGACCCGGCCGCTCCCGGTCTCGGGCGTGCCCTGTTCGCGCAGGTGGCCGGTGACGAGGTACGCACCGAGTGGGTTCAGCTCCCGGTGGGTGACCTTGCCGTCCTCAAGGAACACGCCTATCTGCTGCCGCTCGTCACCGCCGTACAGGCCGACAAGCCCGCTGGGGTGGCCAGGGTGGGGCGTGACGGCGTACGGCTGTTCGACTGCCGGTACGGCCTGGCCGACGAGCTGGAGTCGGTCATCTTCAACCTCGCGACCGCGGGCTCGTCCGGAGAGGGGGCGGCGACGCTGCCCGGGCTCTCCCGGCGCGGCATCCACCCCGACCGCCTCGACCAGCGCGTCGAGGAGCACCTGACCAAGTTCCTGCGCGAGTCGGCCCCGCACGTGGCCGGGCAGGCCCGGCGGCTGGGCTGGGAGACGCTCCTGCTCGTGGGAGACCCCCGTGACACCTCGGTGCTGAGCGAGGCGCTGCCGGCGGACAGGGAGATCGTCCAGGTGGACGCCGTGCTCGATCCCGCCCTGTCGCCGTCAGAGGTGCTGGAGTTCGTCCGCCCCACTCTCGACGAGGTGCGGGCCAGGCGTGACGCCGACCTGGCCGTACGCACCCGGGACCTGGCCCTGTCGGGCGGTAACGGCGCGGTCGGCCTCGACGACATCCTCTCCCTGCTGCGGCAGGGCCGGGTCGAGCATCTGCTGCTCGACGAGGCGGGCCTGTGGAACGCCGAGTCCATGGCCGTCGCCCCCGAAGAACTGGAGGAAGAGATGATCGAGCTCACCTTGGAGCACGGAGGCGACGTCACCGTGCTGGAGACCGGAGCGGCTCGGGAGCTCGCCGAGGCGGGCGGAGTGGCCGCCATGCTGCGCTGGTGAGCGCTCGTCGTGCGTCGGGCGCGCGCTCGTCGCCCTGATACTGGCGGCGGCCTGGTGGGCCGGCGCCGAGAGGGGGAGATCCCCAAGCGGGTAAAACTGTGAGGGGCGGAGTAGCGATGCGGGGCACGGGGGCAGACCGTCTCGTAGTAGTGACGAGCCTGGTAATGCGGGTGGAGCGAAGGGGACGGGTCGTCTGGGTTCGCTTGATGGCCAACCGGAGTTCCCGGCATGAGCCGGACAAGCGGGGCGGCAGAGTCGTCCGAACTCCACGCCTCCGCGGTAATCAGCCTCACCACCGGCATTCGCACCGAGGAAGCCCGCGCGCTGCGCTGGGATCACGTCGTCGCCTGGATACCGAACCTCAAGCAGTGGCGATCAGTCACCGAGGTGAGGTTCAAGCACAAGAAGTTCGCCATCTACGTGTGGCGCGCCGACCGAGAAGGAGGTGACACCAAGACCCGCAAATCGCGGCGCACGCTGGAACTCCCCAAGCTGGCGGCCGAGGCTCTCCGGCAGCACCACGTCAGCCAAGCCGCCAACAAGCTCAGGGCAGGCGAGGCATGGCAAGATCACAACCTGGTGTTCTGCACGAGCGTCGGCACCCAACTGGACGCGTCAAACGTACGACGGGCATTCCGCAAGATCACCAAGGAAGCGGGGATCGGAACCGCCTGGAGTCCCCGCGAACTGCGTCACTCGTTCGTCTCCATCATGAGTGACCAGGGCGTACCCATCGAGACCATCGCCGATCTCGTCGGGCATGCAGGCACCAGCGTCACAGAAGCGGTCTACCGGCACCAACTCAGACCGGTGATCACCAAGGGTGCCCAGACCATGAACACCATCTTCGGCGACAGCCAACACGGGTAGAGAGTCCGAGTGAGATGGCTCCCCGATTGGCTCCCATCGACTCCCAGACAAGGGAAAAGGGGCTCCGGATCAACTCCGAAACCCCTTGTTACCTGCAACTTCCTGGTGGAGATGAGGGGATTCGAACCCCTGACCCCTTCGATGCGAACGAAGTGCGCTACCGGACTGCGCTACATCCCCAAGGACTCGACCAGATTAGCAAACCTTTGAGGGTCCTCGCGCCAACCGTTTCAGTCCCCCACCGCTCGCCTGGGCGGCTCCGCGTACTGGTCGAACAGGACGTCCTGGTGCAGCGACGCGAGCTCGATCACCTCAGCCGGCGGCTCTTCCACGACCTGGCGGCGCTCGCGTGCCCGCCGCAGCCGCTCAGCGCGCGCCTGGCGGACCCGTGCCCGGCGATCCCCGTCCACGCGTACGGCGACCCGCAGGAACCCCATGTACGCCAGCATGATGACGACGGACGGCGCCACCCCCCACCACGGAATCATCTGGACCGCGGCCGTGATGATCGAGGCCAGCACCAGCAGCGTGGTGAAGAACAGCAGCCGGCGCCGGCGGGCGACGATGATGGCGCGGCGCCGCAGGCGGAACTGGCGGACGTCGACCTTCTCGACGTCCACCGGAGGCGCGCCGTCGTACTCGTCACCCTCCCCGGCGGAGGGCTCCAGATTGTCGAGGTCGGGCAGCTGGTGCTCGCCGGTGTAGTACTCCTCGAGCTCGGCGAGCTCGGCGAGGTTCGTCTTGTCCTTGCGCAACCACATCGGGATGAGGACGCACAACCACATGACGACAATGGCGAGGTAGAGGAGGACGCTGCTCACGGCCACCTCCGAACGAGGGCAGCACAAAGACGCGTGTGGGTTCGTTGCGTCTTCAATGTGCTCACGTCACGCACCGTAAGACCGCGTGTTCTGATTGACGAGCATTCGGTGCGGTGTGTCGCGAGATCGTCAAACCTCTTCGACAGGAGACCCCCCGCGAGCGGCCGACTCGCGGGCGCGACGCCACTGTACGAGCAGCCCGCCGGGCACGTCCTCGACGGTCAACGCGTAGCAAATGTGGTCGCGCCAGGCTCCGTCGATGTGGAGTTGACGACGCCGAATGCCTTCTTCCCGGAATCCGAGCTTCTCAACCACCCTACGGCTGGCTTGGTTCTCGGGGCGGATGTTCGCCTCCAGCCGATGCAATCCGGTGGTGAAGAAGCAGTGGTCGACGGCCATGGCGAGGGCGGTGGGGGTGATCCCGCGGCCGGCCAGCGCGCCGTCGATCCAGTATCCGACCTGGGCGGAACGGGCGGATCCCCACACGAGCGCGCCCACGGTCAGCTGGCCTGCGAAGCGCCCCTCGTACGTGACCACCCACGGCAGCGCGAGCCCTTGCCTGGCCTCCCGCCGCAGGGTGCCGACCATGGAGATGTAGGGGCCGAGCCCGGTCCTGAACAGGGGCGTCTCAGGGTTGCTCGGCTCCCAGGGGCGCAGCCAGTTCGCATTGCGCAGCCTGGTCTCACGCCACACGCGTACGTCGCTCAGCCGCAGCGGCCGGAGGCCTACCGGTCCTTCGTTCAGGGTCGCCGGCCAGCCACGAAGTCGATCCACACATCTCATCATCCCCCCAAGGGGCATGATGCCGCCACGCGCGTACCGAATCCCGGTCAGCGCGGGTGATCGCCGCCCCGCATCTGATCGACCGCGTGCCGCAGGATCGGGGCGAGTACGGCCACGCCATCGCGTACGCCTCCGGACGATCCGGGCAAATTCACGATCAAGGTGTTGCCCGCCTGGCCGGCCAGGCCACGGGACAGGACGGATGCCGGCACCTTGTCCCGGTTCGCCATCCTGATCGCCTCGGCGATGCCGGGAATTTCCCGGGAAATCACCCGGGCGGTCATCTCCGGCGTCAGGTCCATCGGCGTCAGCCCTGTCCCCCCGGTGGTCACGATGACGTCGTAGCCGTCCGCCAGCCCCTTCCGCAGCGCCGCCTCGACAGGCTCGCCGTCCGGCACCACGAGCGGGCCGTCGACGTCCTCGCACCCGGTGTCGCCGTGGAGCAGCTCGACCAGCAACGGTCCTGATTTATCCGCATAAATCCCCGCGGATGCCCGGTTCGACACGGTGATCACCAGTGCCCGCATCAGCCCTCCGGCTCCCTCGTCCAGCGCCCGGTCTTGCCGCCCAGCTTCTCCTCCACCCGCACATCGGTGATCACCGCTCCCGGATCCACCGCCTTGACCATGTCGATCAGGGCCAGCGCCGCCACCGAGACCGCCGTCAGCGCCTCCATCTCCACACCGGTGCGGTCGGCCGTCTTCACCCGGCACGTGATCCCCACGCCCCAGTCCTCGACGTCCAGCGTGACCTTCACCCCGTGCAACGCGATCGGATGACACAGCGGGATCAGGTCGGGCGTGCGCTTCGCCCCCATGATTCCCGCGACTGTCTCTTATACACCTCT
>NZ_VCKY01000413.1 GCF_005889735.1 Nonomuraea turkmeniaca | reverse complement strand
AAGGTGAACCGGGCCGCGTCGTCGGGGGCGGGGTCAAGGTAGCCGTTGGTGCCGTACCGCGTCGCGATGACGATCTCCCCGATCGTCTCGTCCTGGCTGAGGTCGTCGGCGGGGTTCTCGATCCGGATCTCGGTGTCGTCGATGGGGGTGCCCAGCGGCTGCACGCCCGGCTCGGCGGGATCGCTGACCGGGTGCCAGCAGCGCGCCAGGGTCGTCTCGGTCGGCCCGTAGATGTTGACGACCTGCCCGCGGTAGCCCAGTTGCTGGCGCCAGCGTTCCACCAGCGCCCCGGTCAGCGGCTCTCCGCCGAACAGCATCGTCCGCAGCTGCGGCAGCCGCAGCCCGGCCGGAGCCATCCGCAGCCACGCCTGAGCCACGGTGGGCACCACCCGGGCGAGGGTCACGTGTTCGCGGGCCAGCCAGGCCAGCGCCGCGTCGGGGGCGAGCGGTCCGGCGGGCGGCAGGCACAACGCCGCGCCGCAGGTCAGTGGGAGGAACATCTCGCACAGGGCCGGATCGAACTCCACCGACGCCAGCTGAGCGACCCGATCGGCGACGCCGACAGCGAAGGTGCGGCGCTGCCAGCGCAGGTAGTGCGCCAGGCTGTCGTGGCGGCCGGCGATCGCCTTGGGCGCTCCGGTGCTGCCGGAGGTGAAGCACACATACCCGCTGGTCTCGCCCGGGCCGGCGTCGGTGAGCGACCTCGGTGGCGTCGGCGTGTCCGGCAGATCGTCCACGCGGATCACCCGGTGACCCGACGGTGCGTCAACGTGACCGGAGATCAGGACCAGGGCCGCGCCGGTACGTTGCAACATCTCCGTGCGCCGGGCCGGGGGCGTGAGCGGGTCGATCGGCAACAGCACGGCCTGCTGATCGAGGACCGCCGTCCATGCCGCGACCAGCGGCAGCCCACGCTCGCCGATCACCGCGATCACCTGGCCGGCAGAGGTTCGCGCATCGGCGAGCAGGGCGCTGATCTGCGCGGCAGAGGCCGCCAGTTGCCGGTACGTCCAGGTCCGGCCGCCGCAGGTGACGGCGGTGGCCTCGGGGTCCTCAGCCGCCCAGCGGGCGATCTGCGCCGGGACGCCGAGCAGAGGCCGGCTCGGCCGCCGGAGCCGGGTCACGACCGCTGCTGCGCATGGTTGACGGGCGCATGATCGAGGAGGGCGCGCACGGCGGTGGCGCCGTCCCCCACGACCTCGCCGGATACCTTCTGACCTGGCGCTACCAGGGCTCCGGGCAGGACCAGCGCCCGTTCCACCTGGCAGTGCACGCCAAGGACCGCGCCAGCGCCGATGACGGCCGGGCCCAGAACGCGGGCCCCGGACCGAACCAGGGCTCCCGCACCGATCAGGACCGGGCCATTTACGGCCGCGCCCTCCTCGATGAAAGCGCCCGGCTCGACCATCACCCGGGTGCCCGGCCGCGTCGGCGAGAGCGGCGCCCCGGTCACCTGCTGGACGGCGTCGAGGTTGCCGCGCAGCAGCGTCGCCACGGTGCCGACATCGCGCAAATACACCTCGCCGGCGTCGAACAGCCCGACCTCGGACGGTGACAGAGCGGGAAGCGTCCGGCTGGACAGGTCCACGAACCCGGCCGGGGAGATCCGGTCAAGCAGGGCCGCCTCAATCAGCCAGGTGCCGGTCGAGCCCAGCCGAGACGGCGCCGCCGGCCCGGGTTTGAACAGGTAGCACGCGGTGTGCCCGGGGGACGGGACGAGGATGTCGCCGTCCCACACCCGCGGGTCGCGCCAGGACGCGGCGACGGTCACCGGCCGCCGGTGGGCCGCGTGGTGGGCGATCATGCCACGCAGATCGACGGGGCAGATGATGTCGGCCGGGACGACCAGGACCGGTCCTTGCCCGATGAAGGCGCGCTGGTCGCGCAGCGCGCCCGCGCTGCCCACCGGCTGGGGCTCGCCCAGCCAGGCGATCGGCGTTCCGGCCGGGGTACGCCCGCCCAGGACACGCTGGTACAGGCTGAGCGCCCCAGCCGGGACGATCACGCCGATCTCGGTGACCCCTGCGGTGTCCAGGTGGTCCAGCACCCAGGCCAGCACCGGCCGGTTCGCGACCGGCGCGAGAGGCTTGGGCAGATCCGGGGACAATGGCCGCAGCCGGGTCGCCGAACCCGCGGCCAGCACGAGCGCACGCATCATCGTCCCTCCCACTCGGTGACGGCACGGCACATGACCTGGTGGAACCGTTCGAGCAGAGCGGCCGCGTCGCCGGTCGTCAGCAGATCGGTGCGGTAGATCAGGCCACCGGCCAGCCCGCCGCCGGCCCGGCTGAGCGAGACGGCCAGGTGGCGGCGAGCGGTCGCGGCCTCCGCCAGCCGCACCGGGCGCAACCGTCGCCCGCCGAGCTCGGGCAGCGGGTCGAGCGTGGGGATGGAATCGAGGGAGAACTTGACGTTCACCAGGTCCGGGACGCCGAGATCGAACACGGTCTTCTCCAGGTGGAGTTCCTGATGGGCGTCTCCGGCACGCCAGCCGTCGCGGACGCCGGCGATGAGGTCGGCGAGGGTGGCGTGCCGTGCGGGCTCGGCGCGGGTGAAGCGGCCGTTGACGAAGAACCCGACCGTCTGGTCGGTGCCCGGGACGGTCCGGTTCGCGGTCGCGCTGCCCACCACCACCTCCGGCACGCCCGCCCACGCGGCGACCGCCGCGTGAAACAGCGCCAGCAGCACATGGAACAGGGACGCGTCCCGCCGCCGTCCGAGCGCCTGCAGGTCGGTGACGAGCGCGGCGGGCACCGCGACCGGCAGCCGGGCAGCGGGCCCGGCCGGGGCCGCGCCGACCGTCGATCCCGGCAGAGGCACACCCTCGGCCGGGAAACCGGCCGCCACAGTGCGCCAGAACTCCAGATGCTCGGCGTAGACCGCGCCGGTCAGATACCGGCGCTGCCAGCGCGCGTAATCGCTGTAGGCCGGCACCCGCCCGTCTGCGTTGTCGGCAGGGGCGTCGGGAGCGCTGTAACGGGCGGAGACCTCACGCAGGAACAGGCCCCACGACCACGGGTCCATGACCAGCTGGTGGGCGGCCAGCACCACCACGTCCTCCTCGGCCCCGCCGATCAGGGCGGCACTGGCCAAGGGCCCGCCGTTGGCGAACCCCTGCGCACACCAGGCACGGGCCGCATCCAGCTGCGCACTGGACGTGGAAGAGATCGTGTGGAGTTCCAGCCGGCGATCGTCGACGTGCTGGCGGCCGTCGTACACGGTCGTCCGCAACGCCGGATGCCGCCGGCCGGCCAGGGCCACCGCTGCGCGTAGCCGGCCCCCATCCAGGGTTCCGGCGGGCACGGCCACCGCGTAGGCGAGCCGGTGGTGGTGCCGCTCACCGAACCGATCGCCCCACGCCAGCAGACCTTCCTGCTGGAACGACAGCGGATGGTCCCCTTCGCGGGGTCCAGCGGCGATCTCTCCCACCGCACCGCCGCTCTTCTGCCCGGCCCGTGCTTGCAGGTCGGCCAGCGCGTCGGCGAACCGGGGCACGTCATACAGCCATCTCGGATCGAGCGTGACGCCCAGCTGCCGGAGCACACTCGCGGAAACGGCCAAGGCCCTCAGGGAATCTCCGCCGTGGGCGAAGAAGTCGCCGTCGCAGGCGGCCACGTCGCCCAGGGCCTCGGCCCAGGCGCGCCGTAGCGCGTTCTCAGCGTTCAAGGGTTTCACCCGGCCTCCACCCATCGCGATCTCGCAGGTGCGCACAGCCGGGCTGGGCCACCAGCGAGTGTTCTCACCCGGGTGAGACTTCCGGTCAGATCGGACCCGGTGACCAGGATCCGCATGGTTCCTCCCATACGACGACTCATCAATGGCGACGGAACTCGATTCGCGATAGGCGCGTTCAGCCGTGACCGGGGCCGTGCACGGCCCGCAACGGAGATGCCGGCGCGGGGCGGGACGGACGTGAACGACGGCGAGCCAGCACCACCTGGAACTCGACCTCCTCAAGCAGCGGCCCACCGGCCGTGTACTGCTCCAGGAGTGTGGTGGCCTCCTCCTCGAACTCCTCGATCGCCTCGCCGAACAAGGGCCGGGCCGCGAACGAGGTCGAATACAGGAAGCCGATCACCTGCTCCGGCGTCCAGACGCGCTTGAGCGCGATGCAGTGCTCACTCACCTGGGAGAACGCCGACTCGGTGAGCACCTGCGCGGACGACCTGTCGTGGTGGGTGCAGGTCTGCCCGCCGGCGGGGCGCCGGGCGCCGAGGAACTGCTGGACGAGCTCGCGCAGCGCGCCGGCCCACAGGCTGCGAGCGTCGGTCCACGGGCTGCCGTCGCTCATCACGGCGACCACACCGGTGCTGGACACGCAGGTGCCGAGCTTCTTCAGCACCGCCTCCTGGTCCATCCAGCCGAAGGCGCGGCAGATGGTCACCACGTCGGCGCGCCAGCCAGGGTAGGGCGGGGTGAAATCCTCGGCCCGCTGACGGTGCAGGCGCAGGGGCGGGTCCTGGATCATCAGGTGCAGGGCGGTGTCAGCCTGGGCGACCATGTCGGCGTCCGGTTCAACGGCGTCGATCTCGGTGAAAGCCTCGTGCAGGGCGGCGGGCACCTGGCCGGTTCCCGTACCGAGATCCAGCAGGCGGCGTGGCGGGGCCAGGTGTTCTACTTCGGCCCTCAGCAGCTGGACGGCCTCGGCCGGGATGCCCGGCCGATACAGCCGGTAGTAGCGGGCGGTGCCGGCGAAGGTGCTCATCGGAAGGCTCCACATTCTTCAGGGTCGGTGATGGCGATGGCGGAGGGGGTTC
>NZ_VCKY01000412.1 GCF_005889735.1 Nonomuraea turkmeniaca | reverse complement strand
GCGGCGAGACCACGTCGTGGCGGCAGGCCGCGCCGCTCACCCCCTCCGCCGCACCGCCCGCGACCATGGGGTCGGCCCGCCGGTTCTCCGGCGAGGGCGTTCCGCTCGACGCCGACATGGTGATCGTCGCGGCCGGTGCGTGGACGGGCGAGGTGTGCCGGCCGATGGGAGTGGAGCTGCCCGTGTTCCCGCGGCGAGGGCAGATCCTGCACGTGACGCTGGAGGGCGTCGACACCGCGTGGTGGCCGATCGTGTTGCCGAGCGCCGGCCCGTACCTGCTGGGTTTCTCGGACTCGCGGGTGTTGATCGGCGCGACGGTGGAGGACGTCGGGTTCGCGCCGCGGGTCACGATGGGCGGCCTGGATGAGCTGATCGAGGCGGGGTTGCGAGTGGCGCCGGGGCTGTTCGGGGCGTCGGTGACGGAGACGCGGGTCGGCCTGCGGCCGGTGTACGCGCCCGGCCCGGCCCTGATCGGCCCGCTGACCGGCCGCGTGGTGGTCGCGACGGGTCTGTCCGCGTACGGACTGACGGTAGGCCCGTTCGCCGGCCAGATCGCCGCCGCGCTCGCCCTCGGCGAGGAGCCGCCGCTCGACGTCACGCCGTACGCGCCGCCCCGCGCCTGAACAGGACCGTTTGATCTGTGCCACTAGGCCCTGATGGTGCTCTCTTCATCCGCCATGAGCCGGTGCGCGAATCCACCACGGGACCGTTGGCTCCGGTCTCGGGGACATCTCGCATGAAAGGAAAGTCGTCATGAGAAAGATGCTCGTCGCGATCCTGGCGGGCGGGGCGTTAGTCGCCGCCGGCACCCCCGCGCTCGCCCAGACGACCGCCAAGCCCACGCTGGGGCCGTACGGCTACGGCGCGATCAAGCTCGGGATGGGCCTGAAGCAGGCCAGGGGCACCGGGAAGATCGTGCGCAAGGCGGGCGGCGGAGCCGCGCCGTGCTCCGGCTGGGATCTGAAGCAGTACCCCACCGGTAAGGATCGCGTGGGCCTGTACATCTCCAAGAAGCGCGGCGTGGCCGTCATCTTCGCGCAGAAGGGGATCAAGACCCCTGAGGGCATCGGCATCGGCTCCACGATGCGGCAGGTCAAGCGGGCCTACCCGCGCCTGAAGACCTCCGCGAGCGGATTCCCGTACACCTCCGTCCCGCGCAACCCCAAGGCCTACTACGCATTCCTCGCCTCCAAGGGCAAGGTCAGGCAGTTGATCCTCGCGCTCGACACGCAGGACTGCGTCAACTAGTGCCGGAGCTGCGCTTCCGCCTACCCCGGTGACCATATGTGATGAAGCGGCTCCGTATAGTCGGACTCCTCCCCACCGTGATGCCGTGGGGAGGCCGCGTTGCCGCTGTTCGCGCTGCTCATGCTCGTGCTGCTGCTCGCCGCCGGATGCGCTGCGGACCCGTCCCCGCGGCCAGCGCCCAGCCCTCCGGCCGCCCCGGTCCCTTCCGTCGCGCCGCCGCCTCCTCCCGCCGTGCCCGAGCCGCCCCCGCCGAAGGTGCCGTATGCCGCCTCCGGTAGGTACGCGGTCGTGCGCGGAGCCGCGCCCGCCAGACCCGGTCGCGGGGCGCTGGTCCGGTATCTGGTCGAGGTGGAGCGCGGACTGCCGTTCGACGTTCGCGCGTTCGCCGCCGAGGTGCATCGCATACTCAACGACGTGCGCGGATGGGCGCGCTTCCAGCGGGTCGACCGCGGCCCGGCGCGGGTGCGGGTCGCTCTGTCCAGCCCCCGCCTGACCGTCCGCCAGTGCCTGCCGCTGCGCACCGGCGGCGAGCTGTCCTGCTGGAACGGGACCCGCTCGATCATCAACGCCCGCCGGTGGATCGAAGGCGTGCCGCAGTACCGGGGTGACCTGACCGCGTACCGGGCCTATCTGATCAACCACGAGGTCGGCCACGCGCTCGGACACCACCACCGGACGTGCCCCGGTCCCGGACGGCTCGCCCCGGTCATGGCCCAGCAGTCGAAGTCACTGGGCCGCTGCCGCCCGAACCCGTGGCCCTTCCCCGACCGCGGCGTTCCTTGAGAAGCGCTACAGGCCCTGGCCGGTGCCGACGCCCCGCAGCAGCGTGTCCACCACGCGGGTGGCGAGGGCGTCGGGCTCGGCGTCGCGGCTCTGGGCGGCCTCGTGGATCAGCGCGTAGTAGACCCGCCTGGCCCAGCCGGTATCCACGTCGGCCCGCAGCACGCCGGCGGCCTGCGCCCGCCTGAAGAGGCGGTCGCAGCGTTCCTCGACGTCCGCGTGCACCCGGGCCACCTCCGGGTCGTCCGACAGTGCCCGGCTCATCGCGAACCCCCAGTCGCTCTTGACCTTCAGCACGCTGGCCGTGACCTGGTAGAGCGCGACCAGCGGCGGCGTGCTCTCCGGGTGCGCGGACTCGACGGCCTCGGCGAACTTCCTGGTGGCCCACGCCGCCATGGCGTCCACCAGCGCCTCCCGCGAGGCGAACCGCCGGTGCACGGTCGTGCGCGCCACCCCCGCGGCCTCGGCGATCTGCTCCATGCTGGCCGCCGGGTTCTTGCTGAGCACGCGCTCGGCCGCCTCCAGGATGGCCCGCACCGTTCGCGCCGCGTCGGACCGCATCACCCGCGTTGTCTCACTCACCCCCACAGGGTACGACAACGTCGCCATTAACTCATTACTTGCGTCATTAGTGTTGCAAGTTGTAGAGTCATAGCGTCATAACTGACGCACCTCGTGGAGGAGAATCATGGACATGCGGCTTACCGGCAAGACGGCCGTGGTGACCGGCGCGAGCAGGGGCCTGGGGCTGGCGATCGTCCAGGCGCTGACGGGCGAGGGGATGCGGGTCGTGGCCGCCGCGCGGACGATCTCGCCCGAGCTGAAGGAGACCGGCGCGGTCGCGGTGGCGGCCGACCTGTCCACCGCGCACGGCCCCGCCGAGGTGATCGACCGGGCGCTGGCCGAGCTGGGCGGGATCGATCTGCTGGTCAACAACGTGGGCGGCGGCGACGGAGGCGAGGGGCAGACCGGCGGGTTCCTCGGCTTCGCCGACGACCAGTGGCGGCAGACGTACGACCTGAACTTCCTCAGCGCGGTGCGCGCCACCAGGGCCGCGCTGAGGACCCTCATCGGACGGCGCGGCGCGGTGATCAACATCTCCTCGATCGGCGCCAGGCTGCCACACAGCGGCCCGATGCCGTACACGACGGCCAAGGCAGCGCTGACCGCGTTCGGCAAGGCGTTGTCGGAGGAGTTCGGGCCGCAGGGGGTGCGGGTGAACACGATCTCGCCCGGCCTCGTCCGCACCTCGATGTGGGAGGGCCCCGGCAGCTACGGCGCCGCGGTGGCCGCCGCGCACGGAGTGGAGCACGAGCGGTTCCTGGCCGGGCTGCCGTCCGCCGCCGGGGTGACGACGGGCAGGTTCATCGAGCCCGAGGAGGTCGCCGCCCTCGTGACGTGGCTGGCGTCGCCGCACGCCGGAAGCGTCAGCGGCGCCGATTACGTGATCGACGGCGGGGCGATCAAGACGGTCTGACCTATCGCGATATATCGTAGGTGTGGGAACACCGGGAGGTCGTCGCCCGGTTGAGCCAAGTGAACCGACTTCAAGGGGGAGAGTGCAGCGATGGCGGGTAGGCGGCGGAGCTCGACGGTGCGGCGGATTCTGGCGGGGGGCGCGGCCCTGGCGGCGGCCGGGTGGGCGCTGCGTGACGTGCCGGCCGAGCTCGGTGCGCGGCCGCTGAGCTCGGGTCCGGACCGGGCGGCGCGGATGCGGCGTTCGCCGCAGTTCAGGGACGGCACCTTTTTCAACCCGATGCCCGAGCCGACGCATTTGATGACCACGCCGCCGGTCAACCTGCTCGGCGAGCTGGCCAAGAACAAGGAGGAGCGCCGCCCCGCGGGTTCCGTGCCCATGCGCGTCCCACCGTCGGGACCGCCTCCCGCCGATGGCGTGCGCGCCGTCTGGTACGGTCACGCGTCCACGCTGGTGGAGATCGAGGGCAGGCGGGTGTTGTTCGACCCGGTGTGGAGCAGGCGGCCCTCCCCCTCGCAGCTGGTCGGCCCGAAGCGGCACCATCCGGTGCCGGTGGCGATCGGCGAGTTGCCCACGATCGACGCGGTCGCGATCTCGCACGACCACTACGACCATCTCGATCTGGCGACCGTGCGTTCGCTGACCAGGACGCAGAAGGCGCCGTTCCTGGTGCCGCTGGGCATCGGGGCGCACCTGGAGCGGTGGGGCGTGCCCGCGTACCGGATCATCGAGCTCGACTGGGAGGAAGAGGCCCAGGTGGCCGGGCTGCGCTTCGTCGCCACGGCGGCCCGGCACTTCTCGGGGCGGGCGCTCACCCGCAACGACACCTTGTGGGGATCCTGGGTGGTGGCCGGGGCGAGCAAGCGGGTCTTCTACGCGGGCGACTCCGGATACTTCGCGGGGTACCGGGGCATCGGGTCGGCGCATGGGCCGTTCGATCTGACGTTGATGCCGATCGGGGCCTACAGCCCCGCCTGGCCGGACATCCACATGAACCCTGAAGAAGCCGTCAACGCCCACCTCGATCTCGGAGGTGGGCTGTTGCTGCCGGTGCACTGGGCGACGTTCACCCTCGCTCTGCACCCGTGGGCGGAGCCGGTGGAGCGGCTCTGGCGCGAGGCCAAGGCGCGTGACGTCAAGATCGTCGTGCCGCGACCGGGTGAGGCCGTGGACACCACGGCGGCGCCGGCGGTGGACGGGTGGTGGGAGACGCTGAGCTGAGCGGGTGGCCCCGGCCGGGGCCACCCGCCCGATCGCGGGCCGTCAGCCGGGCCGGTCCAGCTCCGCGCCCGGCGACCGCGTGCGCCGATCCAGCTCGCGGC
>NZ_VCKY01000411.1 GCF_005889735.1 Nonomuraea turkmeniaca | reverse complement strand
CCACCGCATGCCTTGGCTGCCGCCCCCTCCACTCGCCGGCCCCGCTCATTTCACGCAAGCGCAAGAAGCCAGCGCCGGGCCCACCACCTCCCCAGCCATCGCGTGCCACGGATCGATGGGCAGTCGGCGAGTCAACTTGCCTGGGCCAGGTAGGACACCTGTCTGGGAACCAAAGCGGCAGACGCCTCCGCAGGATGGTCGTCCTCCGGCGCAGCGGGAGGAGGCAGAGCGGCTGCGGCGACCGGATGGGCGGTCGTCACCTCCACCTCGTACCTCCAGATCTTCGCAGCCGGAGGGCCGAAGACGCGGCAGCGGAACGCGCCCGTCACCTCGATGAGGTCGCGAGGTTTGAGGCCGCGGACCACATCGGCCGCCTCTCGGTTGAAAGTGACGCACGGAATGCTGTCCGTCACGATGCCGCCGCGCCGGTCCCGCCGCCGGCGGCGCACGATGATGCGCCACTTCGTCGCGGTGTCGCCACTCGGCATCGGCTGCTCTTCGACGGCCGCTGAGAGCCTCCCCACCAGCAAGACCTCGTTTCGGTCCACTGTCATCCTCCTATCGATGCTCTGGTGGAGATCACTCTTTACGATGAGGGGGAGGCCGGATCGGCTCGAACGCCGTTCTGGGGATAACGGCTGCATGCTCGGGAGTGCCTGTGGAGAACATCACCGCGCTAGGCGGCGACGTCTATGAGATCGACACCAGGATGGCCGGCTACTCCGGCATCACGGCCGGATATCTGATCCTGAGCGACCGCCCATGCCTCGTGGAGACCGGTACCTCGACCTCCGCCCCCGTGGTACGCGACGCGCTCGCGTCGCTGGGCGTCGGCCCGGAAGACCTGGCCACTGTCGTCGTGACCCACATCCATCTGGATCATGCCGGCGGAGTGGGAGACATCGCGAGATTCTTCCCGTCGGCGCAGGTCGTGGTACACGAGAAGGGCGCCCGCCACCTGGCCGAACCATCACGGTTGATGGCGAGCGCCCGCATGGTGTGGGGTGACCAGCTCGACACCCTCTTCGGCGAACTGTCCCCCACCGAGGCCGAGCGCATCGTCGCCCTGGGCGAGACCGGCGCCATCGACCTGGGCAACGGACGTACGCTGAACAGCCACTACTCCCCTGGCCACGCCAAACACCACGTGGGCCTCGTCGACTCCGCCACAGGCGACCTGTACGTCGGCGACGCGGCCGGCGTGTACATGCCCCAAACGGGTGACCTGCGTCCGGCGACGCCACCGCCGGACTTCGACCTGCAGACGGCACTTGACTCGATCGCGCTGTTCGGGGCGCTCGGCCCTCAGCGGCTGCTGTTCAGCCACTACGGCCCGGTGGATGCGGTCCAGGAGACTCTCGAACGGTCCGCCGAAGAGCTTCGCGTCTGGGTCGATCTCACCCGGCAGGCCCACTCGGAAGGCATGGATCTGGATCATGCGGTCGCCATGGTCAGGGACCGCACGAAGGGGCGCTACAAGGCGCTGGAGTCCGATGACGCGACGGCAGGGCAGTTCGAGATGCTGAGCGGCGCCCCGTCGAACGTCGCGGGCATCCTCCACTGGCTCAACCGCGTCTCGCCCTGAATCCCCGGGCGTACCGGCACCCACCGGCAGCGGCCCTCAAAGTTCTCGCAGTATCGCCCTGGCCGAGGACCTGCGCCCGCACATTCACGCAACAGGTGACTCTCCGATAGCACCGAGACGACGTGTGCCGCCGCGACCACAGCCGGCGACCGCGACCACGGCCGCGACGGCAACCCCGGCTGCAACCAGCGCCGGCCGCTGCGGCTGCGGCTGCGGCTGCGGCTGCGGCTGCGGCTGCGGCTGCGGCTGCGGCTGGGCAGACTAGCAGGACCTCACGACACTGCAGGCGGCCCGGCAGCACCATCACGACCCGGCCCGCGACATCCGATCCACCAGTGCCACCATCCATCGTCGTATCCGCGGCCGCGACACCGCTGATCCAGCGCGCGGCATCGCCCGATCCGGCGTGCATGCGTCCCACCGACACGGAGCGCTCCCAAAAAATCTTGGAAAAACTCCGGCCGGATGTCGAAAGCCGCCGTGCCGGCTCCGAGGTATCAGCAGAACGCGCCACCAAGGGCGCGTGAAGCGAGAGAGCAAGGAGACGGCGATGAGCGAGCAGATGCGCAAGCTGGACCGGCTGGTGGGCACCTGGCAGCTGTCGGGCGGTGCCAAGGGAACGGTACGGTTCGAGTGGATGGCGGGTGGTTCCTTCCTCCTCCAGCACGTCGACCTCGTCCATGACGGCCAGCAGGTCACGGGCCTGGAAGTGATCGGGCACGAGTGGCCCTTCGGCGGCGAGCCCAGCGAGGAGATCAAGTCCCGCTTCTACGACTCCACCGGCAACACCTTGGACTACGTGTACGAGGTTCACGACGACGGCGGCCTCACCATCTGGGGCGGCGAGAAAGGCTCCCCGGCGTACTGCCGGTCCACCGTCAGCGAGGACGGCACCACGATCACCTCATCGTGGGTCTGGCCTGGTGGCGGATATGACACGATCGGTACCCGGACCGCGGGGTGACCAGGAGGCATCGAATGAAGTACCTGCTGCTGGCGTACACGAAACAGGCCGACTGGGACGCGGTCGACGTGAACAGCCCGGAGTTCCAGGCCATCTGCGCGTTCTATGAGAGCCTCGGCAAGGAGCTCACCGAGTCCGGCGAGTTCGTCTCCACGGAAGGGCTGGCCCATCCGTCCCTGACCCGCACGGTACGGATGGGCGACGGCGGACCGGTCGCCGTGGACGGCCCGTACGCGGAGGCCAAGGAGGTGCTGGCGAGCTACGCGATCGTGGACTGCGCCAGCCACGACCGGGCCATGGCGATCGCGGCCCGGATCGTCGCGGCGGTCGGCGACACGGTGGAGGTGCGCCCGATCGGCCAGGGGCCGCTGGCGGAGGACACGCCCCTGTCGTGATGGTGCCGGCCCGGATCGAGGACCTGCTGCGTGCGCACGCGCCGCAGGTCCTCGGCGCGCTCGTACGCCGATACGGGCATTTCGACACCGCCGAGGACGCGGTCCAGGAGGCCCTGCTCGCGGCCTCGACCCAGTGGCCGGCCTGCGGGATCCCGCAGGAGCCGCGTACGTGGCTGATCCGGGTGGCCTCGCGGCGCCTGATCGACATACTGCGCAGCGAGCAGTCCCGCCGCGAACGGGAGGCCGCGGAGGCGGTCCGGATCCCTCCCGAGCAGTACCTGGCTCCGCCCGCGGATGCCGGCCTGCCGGGCGACGACTCGCTGGCGCTGCTGTTCGTGTGCTGCCATCCGGCGCTCAGCCGGCCGTCGCAGGTCGCGCTCACGTTGCGGGCCGTGGGCGGGCTCACCACCGCGGAGATCGCGCACGCCTTCCTCGTCCCTGAACCGACCTTGGCGCAGCGGATCAGCCGGGCGAAGAAGCAGATCAAGACCTCAGGGATCGGCTTCCAGCCGCCGCCACCGGACGAGTACGCCGCCCGCCTCGACGCCGTGCTCCAGGTGCTCTACCTCATCTTCAACGAGGGGTACGTCGCCACCGCCGGTCCTGAGCTGCAGCGTGCCGATCTGGCGGCGGAGGCGATCCGGTTGACCCGGATGCTGCACCGCGTCCTTCCGGATGACGGCGAAGTGGCGGGCCTGCTCGCCCTGATGTTGCTCGTGCACTCGCGCCGTGCCGCCAGGACCGACGCGGGCGGCGCCCTCGTACCGCTCGCCGAGCAGGACCGCGGCCTGTGGGACCGGGACGAGATCGACGAGGGAGTCGCGCTGGTGACCCATGCCATGTCCCACGCCGATCTCGGGCCGTATCAACTGCAGGCGGCGATCGCGGCCGTGCACGCTGAGGCGGCCACCGCCGGCGACACCGACTGGCGGCAGATCCTCGGCCTCTACGACCTGCTGGAACGGATGACCGACAACCCGGTCGTGACGCTCAACCGGGCGGTCGCGGTCGCGATGGTCCACGGTCCCCGCGCCGGCCTCACGTTCCTGACCTATCTCGACGATGACCCGCGCCTGGCCGGCCAGCACCGGCTGGAGGCGGTACGCGGGCACCTGCTGGAGCTGGCGGGGGAGCCGGGCCAGGCCCGGGAGTGCTACGAGACCGCCGCCCGCCGCACGACGAGCCGGCCCGAGCAGCGATACCTCCAGCTCAAGGCCGCGCAACTCGCCGGATCGTGACACCTTGTCGGATTCAGGCGATTGACCGGCATGAAGCGGTTCCGATACGTAGGACCATGTGATTGAGCTGCGCGCGTTCGAGCCTGCCGACGCTCCGAGAGTGGTCTCGTGGATCGACAGCTTGGAGGCGCTCATCACCTGGTCCGGAAATACCGGATTCACCTGGCCGTTCGACGCGGGTCAGCTTTCCGGCTTCCACGCCTCCGATCCCAGCCCTCGGGTCCACATGGCCGTCGGCCCTGACCGGACGCCTGTTGGTCATTTCATCCTGCGGACCGAGCCGTCTCGCCAGTCGGTACGGCTGGGCATGGTCCTGGTCTCGCCTGCGGTCAGAGGGCGGGGATACGGCGAGGCCATGATGGCGGCCGCGCTCGGGAAAGCCTTCGCCGACCCGGCCATCCAGCGCGCCAACCTGAGCGTCTACGCGCACAATGCCGGCGCCATGCGGCTCTACGAACGGCTGGGGTTCCGCAGCGAGAGCGTTGAACCGAAGGCCACGTGCGTTGCCGGCGAGTGGTCGCCGTCGATCACGATGAGCTTGCTCCGCGACGCATGGCGGCCTCGCGCTCACTGACCGTCGGGAGGCTCCGCCGTACCGATGTCACGGTACGGCGGAGCATGAGACCACGGTCTAGACGAATGAGTCCAAGGGGTGTGGTCACGTTTAGTGGTCGTAGGCGGTCAGCGATCGCTTGATTGGCTGGCCGGTCTTGTCGTTGTGCCAGATGGCCGCGGTCAGCGCGAGCACTCGCGCCAGT
>NZ_VCKY01000410.1 GCF_005889735.1 Nonomuraea turkmeniaca | reverse complement strand
ACCACACCGGCCACCGCGAGCAGGGCAGCATGATCCGCCGCTACATCGCCTGGCGAAACCGCAACACCGACAATCCTCGCCTACGCAGGATTGTCAAGAGGGCAAACGTGGCCTGACGCGGCACTAGCTATGCGGGGGGCAAGCCCCCCGCATAGCCCCAAACCCAACAACGAAGAGACATTCGTCCACACAGGGGCACGCGCCTCTCTGTATTGCACCAATCGTTCCAAAACGTGCTAGCGTGCGATGCATGGCGCGACCGAGGAAGTTCGAGGAGGAGTTGGCGCTCGAGGCGGCCATGCGCGCGTTCTGGACGGCGGGCTACGAGGCCACCTCGACGCAGGACCTGTGCGCGGCCACCGGGCTCGGGCGCAGCAGCATCTACAACACCTTCGCCAGCAAGCACGACCTGTTCAGCAAGGCGCTGCGCCACTACATGGACGAGCGCAACGCCGTGCTCGCCGAGCTGATGGACGGCGACCTGCCGGTCAGGGAGAAGGTCAGGACCGTGCTCTGGTGGGCGGTCGAGCCCGACCCGGAGGACCCCGCCGGCTGCCTGGTGATCAACTCGATGATCGAGCTGGCGCCGCGCGACCCGGAGGTGGCCGGGATGTTGCGGCGCGACAACGACAAGCGGCTCGCGATGGTGCGCTCGGCGTTCGAGACCGCCCGCTCACGGGGCGAGATCGACGCGACCAAGGACCCGCTCGCACTGGCGCGCTTCGTGGTCGCCACGGTCGGCGGGCTGCGCGTGATGGCCCGCAGCGGCGCCGACCGGGCCGCGCTCGAGTCCGTCGCGGGGACCGCGCTGAGCACCTTCTGACTTTTTCGCCCCCGCGTTTTGAACTGATCAATCTAAAACATGGAGGGAGTCCGCCATGCCGTTGGCGGTCTACATACTTGGCTTGTCGATCTTCGCTCAGGGCACTTCGGAGCTCATGCTGGCCGGGCTGCTCCCGGAGATGGCCGCCGACCTGGGCGTGTCCGTGCCGCAGGCGGGACTGCTGATCTCGGCGTTCGCGATGGGGATGCTGGTCGGCGCGCCGGTGCTGGCCGCGGTCACGCTGCGCTGGCCGCGCCGGACGGCGCTGCTGGCGTTCCTCGTGGTCTTCGTGCTGTCGCACGTCGTGGGCGCGCTGACGTCGAGCTACGGCATGCTGTTCGTGACCAGGGTCGTCGGCGCCTTCGTGTACGCGGGCTTCTGGGCCGTGGCCGCGAGCACCGTGATCGGCCTGGTGCCCGCGAACGCCCGCGGCAAGGCGATGAGCGTCCTCGCCGGCGGGCTGACCGTCGCCACCATCATCGGCCTGTCCGCCGGGACGGTCATCGGCCAGAACCTCGGCTGGCGGGCTGCGTTCTGGGCCGTCGCGGCCCTGTCGGCCCTCGCCGCCGCCGGCGTCCTCGCCACCATCCCGGGCGGCAGGCCAGGCACGAGCGGGACCGGCGCCGGGGACGCCAGGGCCGAAGACGTGACCTCCGTTTCGCGTCTCACCGATGAGTTGCGCTCGATGAACAGCCCCAGACTCTGGCTCTCCTACAGCACCACCGCGCTGACGACGGGCGCCCTCCTGGCCTCCTTCAGCTACCTGAGCGCGATGCTCGTCGACACCACGGGCCTGGACTCCGCGTGGGTGCCCGCCGTCCTGGCCCTCTACGGGGTCGGCTGCCTGATCGGCATCTCGATCGGTGGCAGGACCGCCGACGCCCGCCCGTTCCTCTCCCTCTCCATCGGCGTCACGGGCCTCGTCCTCGCCTCGGTGGCACTGGCCCTGGCGGCGTCCGTGCCCCTGCTCGCCATCCCGGTGATCTTCTTGCTGGGGGCCTTCGGCTTCGGCACCAACCCCGCGCTCAACACCCGCGTCTTCGCCCTGGCCAAGAACGCCCCGACGCTCGCCGCCGCCGTGAACGTCTCCGCCTTCAACGTCGGCATCACCGCCGGCCCGTGGCTGGGCGGCGTGGCCATCGGCGCGGGCCTCGGCTACCCGTCGGTCGCCTGGATCGGCGCCGCGATCGGCGTCGTGTCCCTCGCCACGGTGGCCCTCGCCGCCCGCGCGCACCGAGCGACCACCCCGGAGCCGGCTTCGGCCGGTGAGGTACGGTCGGCCGCATGAGGCTGGCGAGCATCCACTTTTACCCCGTCAAGTCCACCGCCGGACACGAGATCCACGAGGCCGAGGTGCAGCCCTGGGGCCTGGCGGACGATCGGCGCTACATGATCGTCGACGAGCGCGGCGGGATGCTGACCGCTCGGGAGCTGCCGCGCCTGCTGGCCTGCGTGGCCACGGTCGACCGCGGCACGCTCACGCTGACCGGCCCGCACGCCGCGCCGCTGCGCGTCGCCCCGGACGGCGTGACGTCCGCGATCGACGTGCGGGGCACGCTCATCGAGCTCACCGACTGCGGTGACGAGGCGGCACGCTGGTTGTCGGAGCTGGCGGGGCGGCCGGTCAGGCTGAAGTGGCTCGACGACCCGACCCGCCGCCCGGTCGACCCTGCGTACGGCCGCCCGGAGGACCGCGTCAGCCTGGCGGACGCGTACCCACTGCTGCTGACCTCCACCGCCTCGCTTGTCCAGCTCAACGACTGGATCGCCGAGGGCGCGCTGGAGCGCGGCGAGGAGGCGCCCGAGCCGCTGCCGATGCACCGCTTCCGGCCGAACGTGGTGGTCGACGGGGCCGGCACGCCGTTCGCGGAGGACGAGTGGAAGCGGGTGCGCATCGGGGCGGTCGACTTCCGGGTGACCAAGATCTGCGACCGGTGCGTGCTGACCACGATCGACACGGCCACGTACACCAAGGGCAAGGAACCCATCCGGACGCTGTCCAAGCACCGCAGGTGGGACGGCAAGGTCTGGTTCGGCATCAACCTGATCCCGGACGGGCCCGGCCGGATCGCGACAGGAGATGCCGTCACCATTCTCTGAAATGGCGCAGAAAAAGGGCCTTCCCTCAGCAAGGGGATGACTGTCCTCTTTGGGGTGATGTCGGGGGCTATGCGAGACTTCACACGTGACCAGCACCCCCACAAAGCCCGCTGTCTCCCCTTCTGACCGGATCAGAATCGTCCAGCGCCGCACCTTGGGCGTGTTGTCGGCCGCGCAGATCATGGGTGGCGTGGGGGTCGCCGTCGGGCTGGCGCTGAGCTCGGTCGTGGTCGACGAGCTGTCGGGCTCCACGGTCATCAGCGGCTTCGCCGGGACGGCCACCGTGCTCGGCGCGGCGCTGCTGGCCCTCCCGACGGCCAAGGCCTCCGGCAGGAGCGGGCGCCGCGCGGGCCTGTCACTGGCGTACGTGGCGGCGCTCGCGGGCTGTGTGATCTCGGTGCTGGCGATCAGCCTGCGTTCGTGGCCGCTGCTGTTAGCGGGGCTGGTGCTGGTGGGCGGCGGCACCGCGGGGGGCCTGGCGGCGCGGTACTCGGCGACGGACCTGTCGCCGAAGGGCCGCTCGGCCAGGCACCTGTCGCTGGTCGTGTGGGCCTCGACCATCGGCTCCGTGGCGGGCCCCAACCTGGCCAGGCCCGCCGACCAGATCGGCATGCGACTCGGGCTGGTGGAGAAGGCGGGGCCGTTCGCGTTCGCGGCGCTGGCGTTCGCGATGGCGCTGATCGTCGTCATCGTCTTCCTGCGGCCCGACCCGCTGACGCTGGCCCGGCGGCTCACCGGCGCCGGAGATCCCGGCTCGGCGCGCCACCACACGGTCAGGACCGCCTGGCAGACCCTGCGGACCACCCCGATGACCCGCCGGGCGCTGGTCATGATCGCGGTCAGCCACACCGCGATGGTGTCCATCATGTCGATGACCCCGGTCAAGCTCCACCACGACGGCTCGAACCTGGAGGTCATCGGGCTCGTGATCAGCCTGCACATCGCGGGCATGTACGTGCTGTCCCCCGTCGTGGGCTGGCTGGCCGACAAGGCGGGCAAGGTGCCGGTGCTGGTGCTCGGCATGGCCCTGCTGCTCGGCGCCGCCGCCCTGGCCGGCACGGCGGGGCACCGGGTGTGGCAGGTGACGGCCGCGCTGGTGCTGCTCGGCCTGGGCTGGTCGTGCGGGCTGGTGGCCGGCTCCGCCCTGGTCACGGAGTCGGTGCCGATCGACCGCCGCCCCGGCGTCCAAGGGCTGTCCGACCTGCTGATGAACGTCTGCGGCGCCGCGGGCACGATCGTGGCCGGCGTCATCGTCGGCGTCCTGTCCTACGGCGCCCTCGGCCTGGGCGTCGGCGTCATGGTCGCCCTCGCGGGCCTGTGGCTGGCCGCCACCCACTACCGCACCGGCTGACCCGCCCCGGTCACTTGGCGTCGGCGTAGCAGGCCACCGCGACCGCCTCCATCGGAAAACGCACCGGCGTCCGCCCGAACAACAGCATGCTGGCCTCCTCCGCCGCCGCCGACACGGCCGCCATCACCTCCTCGGCCTGCGCGATCGGGCAGTGCACCATCACCTCGTCATGTTGGAAGAACACCAGCCGCGCGGGCGGAGGCAGCAACCCGCGCAACACCGCGAGCAGTGCCAGCGCCCACTCGGCGGCCGTGCCCTGCACCACGAAGTTGCGCGTGAACCGCCCCCGGTCCCTGGCCGCGCGCCCGCCCTCGGGCCCCGACACCAGCTCCTTCCACCGTGACGAGGGCGGCGGCGAGGTGCGGCCGAGCCAGGACCGCACGAGCCGCCCCTCCTCCCCCGCCTTGGCCGCGTCCTCCACGAACTGGTAGGCCTGGGGAAAGCGCTGCCGCATCATCGCCAGCAGCTTGGGGGCGTCGCCGCTGGTGCCGCCGTACATGGCGGACAGCATCGCGATCTTGGCGTTGTCCCGCTCCCCGCCGAAGGACTGCGCCGGCGCTCCTGATCGTGTTCTGCCTGACCGGCTGCCGGTCGCCGAAGGTGAGCCGCAACCACGTTCGCACCCGGCGATCGTCTCCGTCGAACCGCGCGGCGGCGACCCCTCTGAGCACTCTCTCGTAGTGTTCGGACAGCGCCACGTCGGCGTATTGGTGCACGTCCCTCGTGGTGATCTCGGTGG
>NZ_VCKY01000040.1 GCF_005889735.1 Nonomuraea turkmeniaca | reverse complement strand
GATTAGGGTGGGTGAGGCGAGGAGGTCATGATGAACCGCTTGAAAGACGCCACCAGCCCCTATCTGCTGCAGCACGCGGACAACCCGGTGGACTGGCATCCCTGGGGTGAGGAGGCGTTCGCGGAGGCCAGGCGCCGCGACGTGCCGTTGCTGATCAGCGTGGGCTACTCGGCATGCCACTGGTGCCACGTCATGGCCCACGAGAGCTTCGAGGACGCCGGCACCGCGCGCCTCATGAACGAGCACTTCGTCAACATCAAGGTCGACCGCGAGGAACGCCCGGACGTGGACGCCGTCTACATGGGCGCCACCCAGGCCATGACGCATCAGGGCGGCTGGCCGATGACGGTGTTCGCGACGCCGGAAGGCCACCCGTTCTACTGCGGCACCTACTTCCCGCGCCCGCACTTCCAGCGCCTGCTCACCGAGGTCCACAACGTGTGGACGGGCGACAGGGACTCGGTCTTGAAGCAGGGCGCGAAGGTAGTGGAGGCGCTCAACTCGCAGACCACGCTGCCCAGCGGGGCGGTGCCCGGCGAGGAGACGCTGGAGCTGGCCGTACGGAACCTGCGGGAGTCTTACGACCCGGTGAACGGCGGGTTCGGCGGCGCGCCCAAGTTCCCGCCGTCCATGGTGCTGGAGTTCCTCCTGCGTTCGGGCGAGCGCGAGATGAGCGGCAAGACGCTCGGGTCGATGGCCCGCGGCGGCATGTACGACCAGCTCGGCGGCGGCTTCGCCCGCTACAGCGTGGACGCGGAGTGGGTCGTGCCGCACTTCGAGAAGATGTTGTACGACAACGCGCTCCTGCTGCGGGTCTACACCCACTGGTGGAAGACGGGCGGCGGCGACCTGGCGCGGCGCGTGGCGCTGGAGACGGCGGACTGGCTGCTGCGCGAGATGCGCACCACAGAGGGCGGGTTCGCCTCGGCCCTGGACGCCGACAGCGAGGGCGTGGAGGGCAAGTTCTACGTCTGGACGCCGGAGGAGCTGCGCGAGGTGCTCGGCGAGGACGACGGGCGGTGGGCGGGCGGCCTGTTCGACGTCACCGGAACGTTCGAGCACGGCACGTCCGTCCTGCAGCTGCCGCGCGACCCTGAGGACCCCGAGCGGTACGCGAGCGTCCGCGAGCGGCTGCTCGCCGCCAGGGGCCGGCGGGTTCGCCCCGGGCGCGACGACAAGGTCGTGGCCTCGTGGAACGGCCTGGTCATCGCGGCACTGGCGGAGACCGGCGTGGTGTTCGAGCGGCCCGACCTCGTGGCGGCGGCCTCGGCGGCGGCGGAGCTGCTGGCCGGCATCCACATGGCGGACGGCAGGCTGCTGCGTACGTCACGTGACGGGCACGCGGGCACGAACGCCGGCGTGCTGGAGGACTACGCCAACCTGGCGGAGGGACTGATCGCGCTGTACGGCGTGACCGGCGAGGCCAGGTGGCTGCGGTTGGCGGGATCGCTGCTCGAAGTCCTCCTCGACAGGTTCGCCGACGGGGCGGGCGGCTTCTACGACACGGCGGACGACGCCGAGCGGCTGTTCCAGCGGCCGCAGGACCCCACCGACAACGCCACCCCCTCGGGCCAGTTCGCGGCCGCGGGCGCCCTGCTCTCCTACGGCGCGCTGACCGGCTCGGCCCGGCACCGAGAGGCCGCCTACGCCGCGCTCGGCACCGTGTCCGTGCTGTCCAGAGGGCATGCCAGATTCGCGGGCTGGGGGCTGGCCGTGGCGCGGGCAGCGCTGAACGGGCCGGTGGAGGTGGCCGTCGTCGGCCCGCCGGACGACCCGCGGACGGCGGCGCTGCACCGGGAGGCGCTGCTGGCGGACGTGCCCGGGCTGGTGGTCGCGCTCGGCGCCGGCGACTCCGCGGCGAGGGGCGCGGCGGGTGACCCGCTCGTCCACGGCGGCGAGGTGTTCCCTGCGCTGCTCGAAGGCCGCGGAACGGTCGGTGACGCACCGGCGGCCTACGTGTGCAGGGGTTTCACCTGCCGGATGCCGGTGACGACGGTCGACGCGCTCAAGGCGGAACTGGCCGCCGGATGAGGGCGGCCCGCCTTTAGCGCCCGTGGACGGCCGGCGCGTCAGCCCGTCGGGCGGGCGCCGTTGTCGCCCGTACTGGGCTCGGTGTCCGTGGACGGCTGCTCCGGCTGCTGCGTGACCGGTGGGGCGGTCTGTTCCGGCTGCTCGTCCTGCCGGTCCTCCGGCGCCTCGGTGACGGGCGGGTCGGTGACCGGCGACTCGCTGAACTCGGGCTCGGCCGTGCCGGAGAACTCGGGGTTCACCGGCGGCGTGTACTCCTGCTCCGGGACGTCACGGTCGGGAACCGAGTAGTCGTAGGAGTAGCCGTAGTCGGACGGCTCGGGGAACTCCTCGACCGGCTTGCCCGCCATGGCCTCGGTCATGAACGCCCGCCAGATCTGCGCGGGCAACGACCCGCCGAACTGGGTGCCGTACCCGGGGATCGTCACGGTCTTGTTGTCGTCGCGGAACATGGCGACCGCCACCGCCAGCTGCGGCGTGAACCCGTTGAACCAGACCGACTTCGAATCGTCCGTGGTGCCCGTCTTGCCGGCCACCGGGCGGTCGTAGAGCCGGGCGGCGGTGCCGGTGCCGTACTTGACGACCTGCTGCATCGCGTACGTCGTGTCCGCCGCGGCCTGCTCGCTGACCACCTGCTTGGAGACCGGGTTGACGACCACCTTGCGCCCCGTGCCGTCGGTGACCGACTTGAGCACGTGGGCTTCCACGTGCACGCCCTTGTTGGCGAACGTGGAGAAGCCGGAGGCGTTCTGGACGGCGCTGATGGAGGACACGCCGAGCGGGAACGAGGCGACCGTCTTCTGCTGCTCGAGCTGGTCGGCGGGGATGCCCGCCGCCTCCGCGATCTCGGCCACCTTGTCCAGCCCGACCTTCTGCCCGAGGTCCACGAACGCGGTGTTGACGGAGTTCTGGGTGGCCCGCACGAGGTCGATCTGGCCGTACGAGCGCCCGCTGTCGTTCGGAATCGGCTCTTCCGCGGAGGCCACGCGTAGCGGCGAGTTGCCGTCGACCCTGGTGGACAGATCGAAGCCGTTGTTCAGTGCGGCGGCCAGCGTGTACGGCTTGAACGTCGATCCGGCCATCACCTCGGCCGAGAAGGCGTTGTCGTAGTCGTACCGTTCGGGGTCGCCGCCGTAGAAGGCCACCACCTCGCCCGTCTTGGGGTCGACGGCCGCGAGCCCGGTGCGTACCTTCTCCGGCGTGTTGTCCGGCAACACGTCCTTGACCGCCCGCTCGGCCGCCGCCATGAGCTTCTTGTCGAACGTGCTGACGATCTTCAGCCCGCCGCCGTTGATGTCCTCGTCGCTGTAGCCGCGCCGGTTGAGCTCATCGGTCACCTGCCGCAGCATGTAGCGGGCCTGGCCCTTGAGCTCGAACGGCTTCTTCGGCGCCGCCGGCGTGGGGAACTTCTCGGCCGCCGCCTGCTGAGGTGTCAGCGCGCCCGTCTGTGCCATGGCGTTGATCACCGACCGCCAGCGCTTCTCGGCCGCGGCCAGGTCGGCGCCCTTGGGGTCGGCGAAGCGGCTCGGCTGCTGGATCACCGCCGCCAGGTAGGCCCCCTCGGACACGGTCAGCTCGCCGACGTCCTTGCCGAAGTAGGCGCGGGCGGCCGACTGGACGCCGTTGGCGCCGCGGCCGAAGTAGATCGTGTTGAGGTACTGCTCCAGCACCCAGTCCTTCGACTTGGACTGGTCGACCTTCATCGCGATGAGGATCTCTTTGAACTTGCGGGTGACGGAACGTTCCTGGCTGAGGCCGCTGTAGTAGTTGCGGACGAGCTGCTGGGTGATCGTGGAGCCGCCCTGGAGCTGCTGTCCGGTGACCGTGGACCAGACGGCCCGGCCGGTGCCCTTGAGCGAGACGCCCGCGTCCTCGTAGAACGAGCGGTTCTCGGCCGCGATGACGGCTTGGCGCACGTGCAAGGGCACCTTGGCGAGCTCGACCACCTTGCGGTCCACGCCCTGCCGGGCCAGCACGGTCTTGCCGTCGCGGTAATAGATCACCGACCCTTGTGCGGTGGCCTGCTTCTGGGTGGTGTCGGGAATGGGGGTCATTGCCCACGCGACGGCGAACAGACCGACCATGACAAGAATTGCCGCACCACATGAAATCAGGAGAAGACGGAGAATCCGCCGCTTTCGCATCCCGTTTCCTCCACCGCCTCGCACCCTCGACCTCCCGTCGTCCAAGCCTCGCCGAACCCCCGCAAGCTGGGCGAATGCCAAGGGTAAACGATCGACAATGGTGCCCCGTCCCCAAGCGATACTACGGCGACCGCTGCTCCCGCCGCGGAACATCGGCGACCAAAGGCAGCACTCGGTAGGGAACCGGGGTGTCGAGGGCGATGATCGAATTAGTCCTGAGCACACCCCGAACATCAACGATCTGGTCAATAACCCGTTGTAAATCGGCATTGGTGCGAGCCACCACGCGGCAGAGCAGATCGCTGTCGCCGGTGATCGTGTGCACCTCCAGCACCTCGGGAATGCGGGCCAGTTGATGCGCGACCGGATCGTGCCCGGCGACCTGCCTGATCTCCATGCTGACGAACGCGGTGACGTCGTAGCCGAGCGCCGCCGGCGACACGTCCGGACCGAACCCCGTGATCACGCCTCTGGCGATCAGCCGGTCGAGCCTGGCCTGTACGGTGCCGCGGGCCACGCCGAGCCGCCGCGAGCATTCCAGCACTCCAAGGCGGGGCTCGGCGGTCAGCAAGGAGATCAACCGGGCGTCGAGATCATCGATCGTCATGCTGTACAGAACTACCCGATATTTCGAGTGATAGCTAGACAGGTTGTGCACTGCTTGAGGTAACCCTTGCGCAAGTCGCCCAGGAAAATCGAGAGTTGGTGGCATGAGTGATGACTTTCCGGTTAACGGGATGGATGCCGTGGTGTTCGCCGTGGGCAACGCCAAGCAGGCGGCCCACTACTATTCGACGGCGTTCGGCATGAAGCTGGCGGCCTACCGCGGGCCCGAGACGGGCAGCCGCGACCTGGCCGCGTACGTGCTGACGTCGGGCAGCGCCACGTTCGAGTTCCGGGCCTCGATCCGGCCAGGCACGGAGGTGGCCCGGCACGTCGCCGAGCACGGTGACGGGGTGATCGACCTGGCCATCCAGGTGCCCGACGTGGAGGGGGCGTACGCGCACGCGGTCGCCCAGGGGGCGAAGGGGCTGGCGGAGCCGTACACGATGGAGGACGAGCACGGCAAGGTGCAGCTCGCGGCCATCGCCACGTACGGCGAGACCCGGCACACGCTGGTCGACAGGTCCAACTACGGAGGCCGCTACCTGCCCGGGTACGTGGCCGCCGAGCCGCTGGTCGCGCCGCCCGCGACCAGGACCGGGCGGCTGTTCCAGGCCATCGACCACTGCGTCGGCAACGTCGAGCTGGGCAAGATGGACGAGTGGGTGGCGTTCTACCGCAACGTCATGGGCTTCACCAACATGGCCGAGTTCATCGGCGACGACATCGCGACGGAGTACTCGGCGCTCATGTCGAAGGTCGTGGCCGACGGCACGCGCAAGGTCAAGTTCCCGCTCAACGAGCCGGCCGTCAGCAAGCGGAAGTCGCAGATCGACGAATACCTCGAGTTCTACCGAGGTCCTGGTGTGCAGCACATCGCGCTGGCCACCAACGACATCCTGACCACGGTCGACCACATGCGGGCGGCGGGCGTGCAGTTCCTGGACACGCCGGACTCGTACTACGACGACCCCGAGCTGCGCGCGCGCATCGGGCAGGTGCGGGCGCCGATCGAGGAGCTGAAGAAGCGGAAGATCCTCGTCGACCGGGACGAGGACGGCTATCTGCTGCAGATCTTCACCAAGCCGGTGCAGGACCGGCCCACGGTCTTCTTCGAGCTGATCGAGCGGCACGGCTCGCTCGGGTTCGGCAAGGGCAACTTCAAGGCCCTGTTCGAGGCCATCGAGCGCGAGCAGGAACGTAGGGGCAACCTTTAGTTTGTCGCGACTTGGCGGGGGCGATCAGGACACCATGGGATTGCCGCCACCGGGGCTGGCGGGACGCTGGCGGCGGCTGTTCGCCGGCGTCCTCGACTGGTTCATCGTCAACATCGTCTCAGCCCCTTTCAGCTGGACGAGCTGGGACTACGTCTGGGACAGCGCGCGAGGCGTCTGGGACCGCTACCCGGTGGAACACACCTTCCTGGCCGGGCTCGTGGCCTTCCTGTACTTCTGGCTGCTGCATGCCTTCTGGCGCGGTCAGACGCTGGGCAAGAGGGTGTTCGCGATCAGAGTGGTCTCGGACACCGGCGGGAAGCTGGGCGTGGGGCAGGTGGCGGTCAGGCAGGCCGTGATGACCGCTTTCGAATGGTTGTGCTGCGTCGGTCTCCTGATCGACCTGGCGTGGATCCTCTTCGACCCGCGCAAACAGGCCCTCCACGACAAGGCCGCCAGGACGGTCGTCGTCCACGCCTGACACAGCGTAATATTCACGTCACATAGCGAAGGGGGGTCGTTCGTCTATGCGTTCCAACCGGCGCGGGGTGGCACTGGTGACGGCGCTGGTCAGCGTGCTGGCCTGCGCGCCCGCCCATCAGCCGCATCCGGCGGCCGACCACCGGGCGGGCGCGCCCGGCATCGGCGACACGGACTTCCCCCAGGACGGCAACGGCGGCTACGACGTCGCCCATTACGCCGTCGCCATCGACTACACGCCCGCGAGCAAGCAGCTGGTCGGCGAGACCACCATCAAGGCCGCCGCGACGCAGGGCCTGTCCAGCTTCAACCTGGACCTGGCCGGTTTCGACGTGCGCGGGATCAGCGTGAACGACGCACCCGCCACGTTCAGCCGCGAAGGCGACGAGCTGACCGTGCGGCCCGCCCGGCCGATCGACAATCACGCCACCTTCACCGTGAAGGTGTCCTACTCGGGCGTCCCGAAACCGGTCCAGGAGGCCACCAAGCTGGGGACGTACGGCTTCATATCGACACCGGACGGCGCGTTCGTGGCCGCCCAGCCCAACGGCGCCAAGACCTGGCTCCCCGCCAACGATCACCCCGCCGACAAGGCCCTCTTCGATTTCACGATCACCGTGCCCGCCGGGTTGACGGCCCTGGCCAACGGCGAGATGACCGGGCAGCCCACGACGGCGGGCGGCAAGACCACCTACCGGTGGCGTGAGCGGCACCCGATGGTGACCTACCTGGCCACGGCCACGCTGGGCACGTTCGAGCTGCGCCAGGGCCGCACGCCCGGTGGCATCGCCAACCTGACCGCCGTCGACCCCAAGTTCAAGGCCTCGCTCGACGGCCTCTACACGAGCTCCGCCGCGCTCACCGACCACTGGGCCACGGTCTTCGGGCCCTACCCGTTCGGCTCGACCGGCGGCGTGATCGACGACTACGCCGCCGGATACGCGCTGGAAAACCAGACCAAGCCGCTCTACGGCGGCTTCCACCCGGACGAGACCATCGTCGCGCACGAGCTGGCGCACCAGTGGTTCGGCAACAGCCTGAGCATCAAGCGGTGGAAGGACCTCTGGCTCAACGAGGGGTTCGCCACGTACGCGGAGTGGTTGTGGGCCGAGCACAAGGGCAGGAAGACCGCCGAGGCCACCTTCAAGGAGCTCCACGGCCGCCCGGCCTCCGACCCGATCTGGGCGTACCCGCCAGGGCAGGCCCGGCCCGACGACCTGTTCAACCAGTCGGTCTACGTGCGCGGCGCCATGACGCTGCACGCCCTGCGCCAGGCCGTCGGCGATCAGACGTTCTTCGCGCTGCTGAAGAAGTGGGCCGCCGACCACCGCTACGGTCATGTCACGACGGAGCAGTTCATCGAGCTCGCGGAACGGATGTCGGGCAAGGACCTCGGCACCCTCTTCGACGCCTGGCTCTTCCAGCCCCGCCGCCCTGCCTGACCGGCGCCCCTCAGACTGGCCGCCTTCTGGTCCCTTGGGCAGGAGGCGGGCAAGGGCGGAGGAAACGCTTTTCGTCGCTCGGTCCAAGTACCGGATGTAAGGCGAACGACGAAAGGGATTGCAGGCGATGCGCCTCAACGAAGACCCTGCGGCCTTTGAGGCCTTCTATCGCCGCCACGTGGATGCCGTGCTGAAGTTCGTGGCCCGGCGGGTGAGTGACCCTCATCTCGCCGCGGACCTGACGGCGGACATCTTCCTGGCGGCCCTGGACTCGGCTCACACCTATGTGCCCGGCCGGGGCAGCGAGATCGCATGGCTGTACGGCGTCGCGCGCAACGTCGTGTCGGCCCAGCACCGCAAGGCGGCCAGGGAAGCACGGGCCACCGGCCGTGTCGCCGGTCGCCGGCTGATGGACGACGACGACCTCGTCAGGATGGAGGAGCGGATCGACGCCGAGCGCCGGATGCGCAGCGCTCTGGAGGCCATGGCCGGGTTGCCGGAGGGCGAGCGTGCCGTGCTGGAGCTCGTGGCGATCGACCAGCTCACCGTCACCGAGGCCGCCAAGGCCCTGGGCATCAGGCAGGTGACCGCGCGAGTCCGGTTGCACCGAGCCAGAAAAGCCCTGGAGAACGTCGCCTCACCAGCACCTGTGTACGTGGAAGGACAGGCATGAGCAATTTCGAAGAGCGCCTTCTCAGTGCACTCAAGGAAGAGATCACGACGAGGACGGCGGAGGACAAGATGACGACAACTGTGACGCAGGTTCAGCGCGGCTCGCGGCGGCGCCTCGCAGGGCTGTCCGCCGCGGTGGCGGGGGTCGCGGCGGCCACCACCGCGGTGGTGCTCCTGACGGGGGTCGCGGACAACCCGGCGTACGCGGTCACCAAGGGCACGGACGGCTCGGTCAGCGTGCGGATCAGCGCGTTCACCGACCCCGACGGGCTGGAGGCCGAGCTGGCCAACGCCGGCGTCAAGTCGGTCGTCGACTACCTGCCGCAGGGCCAGACCTGCAAGGACCCCCGCGGCGAGAAGGGCTCCGTCACCGGGCCGTTCTCGGTGAGCGTGGGGTCCGCGGGCGGCGGGGTCTCCTTCACGATCGAGAAGGGGAGGGTGCCCGCGGGCGAGACGCTCGTGCTGGCGGTGTCCAAGAGCGAGGACGGCGACGACAGGCCGCCGTTCGGGGTGTCGCTGACCGTGGTGAAGGGGGCGGTCGCGGACTGCGAGCCGACCTCGATGCCCGTCCCGCCCGCCGGCGACGGCGGCGTCACGGTGGACAAGAAGGACGACGGCGGGGCCGGCTTCGACTTCAGGACCGGAGGCGAGGACGAGGGTCCCAGCCTGGACCAGAAGACCGGATAGCGCTCCTTCCCGGCCTGCCGGAGCACCCTCACCGCTCTGGCAGGCAGGCCCGGCGACCTTCCCGAGCAGCGGGGCCGCCGGGCCTTCACCGTCGTTCAGCCCAGTAACTCTCGCCTGCCAGGATGAGGGCGGCCGCGCCGATCAGGCCGGCCTCCTGGCCCAGGGAGGCGGGTATGACCTTGACCCGCCGGGCGAACTCCACCCGGGCGTGCTCGCGCAGCGCCTCATCCAGCGGCCCGAACAGCGGCTCCCCCGCCTGCGACAACCCGCCGCCGATCGTGACCAGGTCCAGGTCGCACAGGTGCGTGGCCGACGCGATGGCGATGCCGAGCGCCCGCCCGGCCCGGCGCATGGCCCGCACCGCGACCGGGTCGCCGGCCCGCGCGTCGGCTGCCAGCGCCCGCGCCGTGACCACCCGATCCTCCTCGTACGTCCCGGATTCGGGATTTTTCGGCGCCCACCCTTGCTCCAGAGCCCAGGCGGTCAGGGCCGGACCGCGGGCGATGGCCTCCAGGCAGCCGTGGCCGCCGCAACCGCAGCGGGGCCCGCCGTCCGGCTCGACCACCACGTGCCCGATGTGCCCGGCGTTGCCCGTGCCGCCGTTGATCAGGCGCCCCTCCAGGATGAGCCCGCCGCCCACGCCTGTGGACACCACCATGCCGAGCATGTCCGCGCTCCCCTGGCCGGCGCCCTTCCAGTGCTCGGCCACGGCCAGGCAGATGGCGTCGTTGTGGAGGCGTACCGGTAAACCGGGGAAACGCTCGGCCAGCCGGGCACGCAGGGGGAAGCCGCGCCAGCCCGGCATGTTCAGCGGTGAGACCTCGCCGTCCGGCCAGGCCATGGGCCCGCCGCAGCCGACCCCCACGCCCTCGACCCCGTCCGGCAGGGAGTCGATCAACTCGACGAGCGTCTTCCACAGGGTCAAGGCGTCCGCGCCCTGCGGCGTCGGGACCCGCGCGGAGCGCGTCACCGTTCCGTCACCGGCCACCAGGCCGGCGGCCATCTTGGTGCCGCCGACGTCGATCGCGAGGATCATGGGTGCCTCAAGGAGCACCCGCGGCACTGGACAAGCCTCATGGAGCGCCTGCCGTGCTGGAGAAGACGAGCACGGAGGCGGTGAAGCCGTGCACGTGGTTGTGCCCGGCCACGGGACCGACCTCACCGGCGGCGAAGAAGCCCGCCACGCCGATCGGCCCCAGCGTGTCCCGCAACGCCACCGGGTCGTGGTCCGCGGTGCCGAACATGGCCGAGCCCCGTCCGTTGCACGAGAACAGCAGCGCCCCGTCCACCTTGCCGAGTTGCTCACGGTGGGCGTCGAGCAGGTCGTACAGGTCCTCGTCCGCGGTGGCCGCGTCCCGCACCTGGAAACGTACGGTCCTGCCGATCTCCACGATGTCGCCGATGGCCACGGCCTCGCGTTCGGGGTCGATGCCGATGACGCCGCGGATGAGGAAGTCGCCGCGTTCGTGGCGTTCGGCGTACTCGTCCATGGCCACGCCGATCTGCAGCCCGGCGGCGACCAGCTCGCGGTCGTCCTCGTCCAGCTCGCTGACGATGTCCTCCAGCCTGGCCAGCGCGGGCTGGCCGGCCAGCTCCAGCAGCAGGTTCTCCTCCGACGCCGTGACGACCATGCTGGGGCCGATGGGCCGGCAACCCTGGCTGACCACGGTGCTGACCTGCACCGGGCCGCTGAGCAGCACGCCGATCGCGCCCTCGGTGTAGATCCGGCCGTCGGCGAAGAGCCGTACCGAGCCCCGTCCCTGCAACCCGTTGGCCAGCCCGCCGATCAACGGCAGCTCGCCGAGCACATCGACCGAGCGCTCCACGAAGGCGTCGGTCGGGAAGGTGTACGGGTCCGCGAGCAGGATCGCCACATGGTCGTCCTGGCTGCGCTCGGGCAGTCCGACCACCACGAACTTGTCCTCGGCCGCCAGCGTCTCCAACGCGAACGTGGTCAACCTCGCCCCGTCCAATGTGCCCGCCCAGGCGCTCACGGCAGGCGTCAACTCCACACCCTGCCCGTCGCCGATCACTCCCGTGGCACTGCATCCGATCACATGCGCTCCGGGCGCGAGCTCCATCGCGGCCTGACCGGCCCTCGCGACGTCCTCGGGATCGTCACCGCAAATGAAGAAGCAGACCAGGTCGGCTTGGCCGCTGAGCCTCGACAGGGCCTGGCCGACAGCGTTCCGCGCGGCCTCCACCAGGTCGGAACCCACGGCGAGGCCGTCGGCGAAGCGGCTTGTCATCAAGGCCACGCGTCTCGCCTCCCTCGACATGTCCAACGTTCCTAGGCCCGATTCTCCCCACTAAAAGGACAAGCACGCCCACGAACCATCACGCAATAGTCAAGATCCGAAATCTCCGCCAGATGCGAAACTCTCTGCCACATTCCACGCAGGGGACGTAGTCTCGATCCCGTGCATCAGCCACAGCCACGTATTCTCCGCGAGCTGCGAGAGAGCGGCCACGTTCATCGCACCGTCAAAGCCGAGGTCCGCGAAAACCTGCTGGCCAAGCTGCGAGCGGGCGAGCCGAGATTTCCCGGCATCGTCGGGTTCGACGACACGGTCCTGCCGCATCTGGAGCGCGCTCTCCTCGCCGGTCACGACCTGGTCCTCCTCGGTGAGCGCGGCCAGGGCAAGACCCGGCTCATCCGCACCGTCACCGGGCTGCTCGACGAGTGGACGCCCGTGGTCGAGGGGTGCGAGATCAACGACCACCCGTACGCGCCGGCCTGCACGCGCTGCCAGGCCCTGGCGCGGGAGCTGGGCGACGAGCTGCCGGTCGCGTGGAAGCACCGCGACGAGCGCTACGGCGAGAAGCTCGCCACGCCCGACACCTCCGTCGGCGACCTGATCGGCGACGTCGACCCGATCAAGATCGCGGAGGGGCGCACGCTCGGCGACCCCGAGACCGTCCACTACGGGCTCGTGCCGCGCACCAACCGGGGCGTCTTCTCCGTCAACGAGCTGCCCGACCTGGCCGAACGCATCCAGGTGTCGCTGCTCAACGTGCTGGAGGAGCGCGACATCCAGGTGCGGGGCTACAACCTGCGGCTGCCGCTCGACATCCTGCTCATCGCCAGCGCCAACCCGGAGGACTACACCAACAGAGGCCGGATCATCACGCCGCTGAAGGACCGGTTCGGCGCCGAGATCCGCACCCACTACCCGCTGACGGTCGAGGACGAGCTCACGCTCATCCGCCAGGAGTCCATGCCGGACATCGGGGCCGACCTCCCCGAGCACCTGGTCGAGGTGATCGCCCGGTTCACCCGGCTGGTCCGCGAGTCCACCGCCGTGGACGCCCGTTCCGGCGTGTCCGCCCGGTTCTCCATCGCCGCCGCCGAGACCGCCTCGGCCTCCGCCGTGCGCCGTTCGGCCATCGCGGGCGAGGAGCAGGCGGTCACGCGGGTCGTGGACCTGGCCAGCGTGGTGCACAGCCTGCGGGGCAAGGTGGAGTTCGAGGTCAGCGAAGAGGGCAGGGAGACCGAGATCCTGGCCCACCTGCTGCGCCGGGCCATGGCGGAGACGTTCAGGAGCCGGTTGGGCGGCATGGATCTGTCCGCGGTGACCGACAAGTTCGCCGAGGGCAACCAGGTGGAGTCGGGCGAGCTGGTCCCGGCCGGCGAGCTGCTGCACCGGATGGGTCCCGTACCCGGGCTGGCGAAGATCATGTCCAGGCTCGGCATGGGGGCGGGCGAGGAATCGCCGGGCCACGCCGCGGCCGCCTTGGAGTTCGCGCTGGAAGGGCTTTACCTCATGCGGCGCCTGTCCAAGGAAGACCTTGACGGAGTGACCGTCTACCGGACGTGAACGACCGGGTCTACTTCCGCGTCATAGTGGATAGCTGTTCACATTTGACGGGGAGACCACTCATGCGCCTGTTTGCCGGTGCCGCCATCGCCGTTGCCCTGGGGAGCGTCGTCGCCCTGCCCGCAGAGGCAGCCGCCACCAAGGTCGTCTACGGGTACGCGTGGGCCGACGGCCAGGGCCACCTGCGGATCGTGCCCAAGTCGGCCACGTTCGTGAAGGCGACGGGCGGCTTCGTGGGCTACCGGCTCAAGCCGGTCTCCGGAGCCAAAGAGGTGCGGCTCGACTACACCAAGGCGACGAAGCTCGCGTTCGGGCGGGTCACGGTCGCGTGCGATCTCAAGGAGACCGAGGGGCGGGTCGCCGTGGACAGGAAGGGGCTGGGCCGGACCGCCTGCAAGCCCGCGGATCTGGCTGCCGGATTGCAACGCGGCGTCACTCCGCTTCGGGTCGAGTACCGAGGCTCCATGGCCGTCAAGATCAACGAGTTCTTGGTGGACAACTGGCCGAACTCGCGGACCGGCCGGGGCACGATCAAGCGGATCAACGACAACAGCGTCCTGTTCGCGACCGGCGGAAAGACCATCAAGCTGGGCTACTCGTACACCACGTTCTTCTACCGCGCCACGGCTCGCTGCCCGGACGGATGGCTGGCCGGCGAGCCGGTCAACGCCGGCAAGAACGGGCTCGGCAAGATGTCCTGCAGTGCCGCGGACCTGACCAAGGTGCTGAAGTCGCAGAAGCACCCCGTGCTCGTGCAGCTGCGCTACTCGCCCGAGGTGGGTGGCATCGACGAGGTCTGGGAGATCTACGGGGACGCGTGACCCCCGCCGGACCCGCGTCTGATGGGGCGCGCGTGGGGGGTTTCCGGGTTAGCGTGGGTTCGTGATGGCCTTCCGCTATGGCGAGTACCACGACGGGCCCGACCCCCTTGCCCCGCCCTACGACGTACGAGCGGCGCTGGACGAGATGGGCGATGCGATCCTGTCGGGCTCGACGCCGGTCCACGCCCTGCGCGACCTCCTCAAGCGCGGCCTGCCCGGCGCCCAGGACCGCCGAGGCCTGGACGACATGCTCAGGGAGGTCCGCCGCCGCCGCCGCGACCTGCGCGAACGCGGCCGGCTGGACGGCACGCTGGAGAAGGCACGGGCACTGCTCGACAAGGCGATCGGTCAAGAACGGGCCGAGCTGTTCCCTGACCCCTCCGACGAGGCCCGGTTCCGGGAGTCCGCGCTCGACGCGCTGCCCGACGACACGGCCAGCGCCATCCAGGAGCTGAACACGTACGACTGGCGCTCGGCCGCGGCCCGCCAGACCTTCGAAGAGCTCCGTGACCTGCTGCGCCGGGAGGTCCTCGACAGCCAGTTCCGTGGCCTGCGCGACGCGCTCGCGAACCCCGACCCCGAGGCCATGGAACGCATCCGCCAGATGATGTCAGATTTGAACGACATGCTGGACAAGGACGCCCGCGGCCAGCACACCCAGGCGGACTTCGACGACTTCATGGAGAAATACGGCGACCTGTTCCCGGAGAAGCCGCGCAATCTGGAGGAGCTCGTCGACATCCTGGCCCGCCGCGCCGCTGCCACACAGCGCATGCTGGCCTCGATGACCCCGCGCCAGCGCGAGGAGCTCGGCAATCTCATCAACCAGACCCTCGACCAGGCCGGGCTCTCCGACCAGATGCGCCGGCTCGGCGAGGCCCTCCATGCCCGCCGCCCCGACCTGGCCTGGAACGCCCCCGAACGCCTCACCGGAGAAGAGCCCCTGGGCATGGGCGACGCGGTCACCGCCTTGGAGGAGCTGGCCGACCTCACCCAGCTGGAAACCGCCCTGCGCCAGGACTACCCGGGCGCAAGGCTCGACGACATCGACGAAGCCGCGGTACGTCGCGCGCTCGGCCGTTCCGCGGTCGACGATCTGGAGGCGCTCAAGCGCATCGAGCGGGAGCTGGAGGAACAGGGCTACCTGCTGCGCCGCCGCGGCAAGCTGGAGCTGACCCCGAAGGCGGTGCGCCGGCTGGGCGAGACGGCGCTGCGCCGGGTGTTCTCCTCCCTCGACGCGGGCCGTCGCGGCGACCACGACCAGGACGACGCGGGCGCGGCCGGGGAGCTCACGGGCTCGTCCCGGGCGTGGCGCTTCGGCGACGAGCAGCCGATCGACGTGGTCCGCACCCTGGTCAACGGCGTCCGCCGGGGCAATGCCGGCAACGGCACGAGGACGGCTGTGAAGCTGTCCGTCGACGACTTCGAGGTCGCCGAGACCGAACGCCGCTCCGCCGCGGCCGTCTGCCTGCTGGTGGACCTGTCGTACTCGATGGCGTTGCGCGGCACCTGGGCCGCCGCCAAACAGACGGCCCTGGCCCTGCAGGCCCTGGTGGCCTCCAAGTTCCCTCAGGACGCCGTACAGATCATCGGCTTCTCCAACTACGCACGCGTCCTGCAGCCGGACGAGCTGGCCGGTCTCGACTGGGACATGGTCCAGGGCACCAACCTGCACCACGCCCTCCTGATCGCCGGCCGCCACCTGGACCGCCATCCCGACTTCGAGCCGGTGGTGCTGGTGGTCACGGACGGCGAGCCCACCGCCCACCTCATGCGCAGCGGCCGTTCGGCGTTCGAGTGGCCGCCGTCCCACGAGACGCTGGAGCTGACGCTGGCCGAGGTCGACAAGATGACCCGGCGACGCGCCACGATCAACGTCTTCATGCTGGCGGCGGACGACCGGCTGAAGGAGTTCGTGGACGAGGTGGCCCGCAGGAACGGCGGCCGCGTGTTCTCCCCGAGCGCCGATCGCCTGGGCGAGTACGTCGTCAGCGACTTCCTCCGGCTGCGCCGTGCCCGCTGAATCGTCGGTGGGGCCTGCCAGACTCACTCGACATGAGCGACGAGGACGTGCGGTTGCGCGACGTGGTCGAGGCGGACCTGGAGGTGTTCCTGGCGCAGGAGCACGACCCGGAGGCCGTCAGGAGATCGAGGTTTCCCGCCCGGCCGCGAGAGCGCTTTCTCACCCACTGGAAGACCCGGATCCTCGACGACCCCACCGTCTTCGTGCAGGCGATCATGGTGGGCGATGAGCTGGCCGGAAACCTCGTGGCGTGGTGGGAAGGGGATCGGCGCTTCATCGGCTACTGGCTCGGGCGCGAGTTCTGGGGCCGCGGCATCGGCACCCGAGCCCTGGGTCTCTTCCTGCGTACCGAGAAGACCCGCCCCCTCTACGCCGACCCCTTCCACGGCAACACCGCGTCGGTCCGGCTCCTGGAAAGGCACGGCTTCCAGCGCTCCGGAACGGTGCGGCACGGCGACGACGAGCACATCCTGCTCGTCCTCCACGACCCGGCGCCATAACAGGTACCAGCCATATCACCGCGCCGAGCCCGTCCGGACGCCGTACTACCGTCTTTCCCGGAAGGGCCAGTGTCGGCATATCCAGACGGCTACAAGGCGCACCCGATCGCCACAGAGCTTCTTCATGTCATCTACGTCGGACGTCAACATGACAACCGGTCGCGGTTGCCGGATCGCCAGCTCAGCCACGACCGCGTCGATCGCGTACTTGTGACCGTGCAGCTTGTGACCGTGCAGCCCGGCGGCGACCGGTCGTGGCGCAGGAATCCATGCGACGCCTCGAACCAGGCGATCCGGTCGAGGCCGGGGGTCCGGGGTAGGGAGGCCGGCAAGGGGGAGCTGTGGGCCCCCGTAAGAGGAGCCCGGAGCTTATTCGCGCGAAGCGCGCAACTGGCGGAGGCCCATGCCGTTGGGCAGGGGCTCCAGGTTTAGGCGCCGACGAGGCGGGTGTAGAAGGCGAGGGCCACGTCGAAGCCGTCGCGGCAGTTGCGGTGGGAGCGGTAGCAGGGGCGCCAGGCCGTGCTGGCGCCGACCCCGGCTCGGGCCTCGGTCAGGGCCGAAGGTACGCGCTCCGGTTTCGGGAGCAGGCCGTGCCCCAGGTAGCGGACGCCGGCCAGCTCGGTGTGGGCGCCGCGGCCGCCCGAGACGAACGTGCCCAGGCGCCAGCCGCTCTCCTCGTCCCACACCAGCGCGCCCCCGTCGGCCAGCTTGAGCGTGGCGTCACGCGGATCGCAGGGGCCCTCCCACCAGTCCACGACCTCGGCTCCGAGCTGGTCGACGACCTGGCGCACGTAGCTGGTCGGCTGCTGCAACCACTCGTCGGTGTACGGCTCGACGTGCCTTATGGCCACGGACGGCACCCCCTTGTGCCCAAACGGTAAGGAAAAAGCGACGGCTACCAACCATACCCGCGCCGAACTTATTCCGTTGCACAGGCGTCTAGTCATTCAGGACGATATTTACGTCCGGCACGGGGAAGGAGGCGAGACCATGATTGCCACGATTCTCCTCATCGTGCTGATGGTCGTCGCGGTGGCGGTCACGGAGCTCTGCATGTTGTGCTCAGCAGAGAGCAAAGAGAGTGTCGAGTCCCCCGCCGAGATCGTCGGGGACTAGTCTCTCCGGCATGTCGTCCCTGTTTCTCTGGTTGCACATCGCCTTCGCCATCTTCACGATCGGCCCGGTCACCGCCGCGACGATGGCCGCGCCCCGTGTCATCCGCAACAAGAACGTGCCCGCGCTGCAGAACATCCAGCGCATGACGCGGGTCTACAGCTTCGGCTCGATCGGCGTGTTCGTGTTCGGGTTGGCGCTCGGCGCGGTCCTCGGCAACGGGGTCCTCGGCAGGTGGTACATGACGGCCTCGATGACGTTGTTCATCGTGGCCGCCGTGATGCTCGTCATCATCGACCGCGACCTGCGCACCGCCGTACGGGTGCTGGGCAACGAGGACGCGAACGATGACGCGAAGGTGCAGAACGGGCGGATCGCCGCGATCAGCGGGTTGCTGTCGGTGATCTGGCTCGTGATCCTGTTCCTGATGCTGGTCCCCGGTTCCTGACCCGGTCCCCGGCCCGCCGGTCGCCGCGATTGCGGCCAGGGGAGCCGGATGATCAGGCCAGCGCTTGCGTCAGGTCGGCGAGCAGGTCATCGACGGTTTCGATGCCGACCGACAGCCGCACCAGGTCGGAGGGCACCTCCAGCGGCGACCCCGCCGCCGACGCGTGGGTCATCCTGCCGGGGTGCTCGATGAGCGACTCGACACCGCCGAGCGACTCGCCCAGCGTGAACAGCTTCGCCCGGTTGCACACCTCCACGGCCTCCGCCTCGCCCCCGGCGACCCGGAACGACACCATGCCGCCGAACCGCTTCATCTGCTTGGCCGCCACCTCGTGCCCCGGGTGGTCGCCCAGCCCCGGGTAGAGCACGTCGGTCACGCGCGGGTGCGCCAGCAGCAGGTCGACGACGCGTTCGGCGTTGTCGCAGTGGCGGTCCATGCGGACGCCCAGTGTCTTGAGCCCGCGCAGCGTCAGCCAGGCGTCGAACGGCCCGGCCACCGCCCCCATCGCGTTCTGGTGGTAGGCCAGCTCCTCGCCGAGCCCGGCGTCGGCCGCGATCAGCGCCCCGCCGACCACGTCGGAGTGCCCGCCCACGTACTTGGTCGTGGAGTGCACGACGACGTCCGCCCCCAGGGCAAGGGGCTGCTGCAGGTACGGCGACGCGAACGTGTTGTCCACCACCAGCAGCGCCCCGTTGTCGTGGGCCAGCTGCGCGAGCGCCGCGATGTCGGCGATGCCGAGCAGCGGGTTGGTGGGCGTCTCGACCCAGACCACCTTGGTCTTCTGCGTCATCGCCGCGGCCACGGCGTCGAGGTCGTGCAGCGGGACCGGGTCGTAGTGCAGGTCCCACCGCTCGTTGACCTTGGCGAACAGCCGGTACGTCCCCCCGTACGCGTCGTTCGGGATGACCACGTGGTCCTGCGGCTTGCACACCGCGCGAAGGAAGGTGTCCTCAGCGGCCAGTCCCGACGCGAACGCCAGGCCGCGCGTGCCCCCCTCCACGGCCGCCAGCGCCTCCTCGAGCGCGGTCCTGGTGGGGTTGGCCGAGCGGCTGTACTCATATCCCGAACGCAGGCCGCCCACGCCGTCCTGCTTGTACGTGGACGTCGCGTAGATCGGCGGCACGACCGCACCGGTCAGCGGGTCGGGCTCTTGACCTGCGTGGATGGCCAGGGTCTCAAAACCGTTGCTCATAGAGGCCACGTTAACGGAAGACGGCGAGCGGTCCGTTCCCGCACCATCCGTTCCTGCCCGACGGCCCGCGGTCCGTTCCCCACCGGACCGCGGGCCGCGGTGCGGGTGCCGTCCCCAACGGCCGCCCGCGCAGCTCGCGCACCATGCCCGCGCGAGCCGGTCCTCAGGCCGCCTTGGGCTCGTGGCGGTCTCCCCCGCTCGCCTTGGGCGCCAGCCGTACCACATCCGCCTGGACGAAGCGGCCACTGCCGCCCTCGCCGGACTCCCCGTTGATGCGGGAGAGCAGCACCGGGTCGGCCAGCGCCAGCAGCACCCCGACGACCAGGCCGATTCCCAGTAATGCGAACCCGATGGCAACCATCTCTGTCCCCTTTCCGACATATCCAGCATCCGTGATCTCCTCCCCCGCCGCCTCCGCTGAAGGATGGGTCTGCGGCGCGCTGGCTCGGCCGAACGGTTGATACGACTTGTCCGACTTCCGGCCTAGGCTCGGGGCCGTGGGTGATTCCAAGCGGCTCGTGTACTGGATCCGGCGGCTGAGCGAGATCGCGATGCTCGGCTGGCTGGGCATGATGCTGCTGATCGATCTCCTGGTGGCGGGGAGCATCGGGGGTTTCCAATGGCTCGTCCCGTTCTGCGGCGGGTGCGGCATCGCGGCCGTGGTGCTGCGGCGCAGACATCGGGTCGACGGGTTCGCCATCATGCTGGCGCTGTCGTTCGGCACCTCCGTCACGATCGGCGGCGGCGGCTTCAACGGCGCGCCCGGCATGGCGGAGACGGGATCGCTGCTCATCCTGATCATCGGCGTGCTGCGGCACGCGGAGCCGGTACGCCGGGCGGCGGTGCTGGCCTGCGCCGGACTGATCGTGCTGATGGCCGAGGGCCTCGGGCGCGACTACGAGAACGCGGGGCTGGTGTTCTCCTTCGTGTTGTTCGCGGGCTGGTCGACGGCGGCCGGGATCGGCGGCTACCTCCGCTTCCAGCAGGAGCGCCGCACGGAGGCCGTGCATTCGGTACGGCGGGCGGAGCGGCTGGAGCTGGCCAGGGAGCTGCACGACCTGGTCGCCCACTACATCACGGGCATCGTGGTCCAGGCACAGGCCGCACGTACGGTGGCCCAGACGAAACCGGAGGCGGTGGCGCCCGCGCTCGACGCGATCGCCACGGCCGGGTCCGAGGCGCTGACCTCGATGCGGCGCATGGTGGCGGTGCTGCGTACCGAGGACGACGCGGCCCGCAAGCCCGGCACCACACTGGCCGACCTGCGCATCCTGACCGACCGGTTCTCGGCCGACGGGCCGAAGGTGGCGTTCGAGGTCGGGCAGGGGCTGGACGATCGCACGCTGCCGCCGGAGGTCATGACCACCCTGCACCGGGTGCTGCAGGAGTCGCTGACGAACGTGCGCAAGCACGCGTCTCGTGCCGCCTGGGTGGAGGCGGATCTGCGGAGGTACGAGAAGGTCGTGGTGTTGCGGGTGCGGAACTTCGGGGCCTCCGCGTCAGATCCGCGGGTGGCCCGCCTTGGTGGCGGATTCGGGCTGGTCGGCATGGCCGAGCGCGTGGAGGCGCTGGGCGGCAGGCTCTACGCGGGCCCGTCCCCGGAGGGCGCTTGGGCGGTGGTCGCCGAGTTCCCCCTGCTGCGAGCCGGGTCCCCCGCGCCCGGCTCCTCTATGCCTTGAGGCGAGGTCCGGCTCCTTCGGCGTACGCCCGCTCGAACGCCTCGCCCCCCAGGGCGGCGCGCAGCCGGGCGGTGATCCGGTCCACGTCCCGCCGCTCGCCAGAGGGCAGCGGCGCGCCGACGGCCCGCCTGATGCCGGCGGCCGCCCCGACCATCCGGGCCGCCTCCGCGAGCTGCCCTGCCTCGGCCTGGTCTCCGAGGGACAGAGCCCCGGCCAGGCCTTCGAGGGACAGCGCGATGGCCCTGGGGTCGCCGGTCTCGCGCGCCGCCTCGTATCCCTCCCGCTGCCGGCTCAGCGCCGCCTCCGCGTCACCCCGCTGCTCGGCGACGAAGCCCAGCTCCGCCATCACGAACGCGATCCCGGGCGTCCCCCGCACCCGCCGCAGGAAGTCCAGCACCGGCCGCAGATGCGCCTCCGCCTCCTCGTACCGGCCCTGCCGCCGGGCGCTCATGGCCAGCCCGAGCAGGGCGTTCTCCTCGGCCGACCGGTAGGACTGGGCGACCGCCAGCCGCCTGGCCCGCTCGTGGTAGTCGTCGGCCCGCTCGTAGTCGCCCGCCAGCAACGCGATCCGCCCGATGGCCGCGAGCCGGAACGACACCTCGAAGCCCAGCTCCTCGGCCAGCCGCAGCGCCTCCTCGCGCAGCCGAGCGGTCTTGGGGTAATCGCCACGGATCTCGGCCGCCCGATCGAGCACGTCCATCGCCTCGATCTGCCCCCACGCGTCACCCAGCTCCCTGAACAACGCGAGCCCGCGCTCCCCGTCCCGCTCCATCGCCGCCAGGTCGGCCCGGCCGACGGCGAGCTTGGCGCGCAGGCACAGCGCCGCCGCCACACCCCACCGGTCACCCAGCTCCTCGTACGCGGCCAGCGCCCGATCCGCCGCCGCCTCGTGCGCCGCCCCGTCGCCGTAAGCCCACCGAACGTGGGTCAGCAGCCAGTCGGCCAGCGCCGTGCCCGCCCGATCGAGCCCGGCACGACGCACCGGCGAGACGGGCTCGCCGAGCAGCAGCTCGATCCCCGCCAGCCAAACGGACGCCCGAGCCGCCAAGGCCTCGTCGGTCCCGCCGGCCAGGGCGGCCGCCAGCGACCTACGTGCCTCGCTGAGCCCGCCACGCAACATCCAGTACCAGGCAAGGGAGTTGACCAGCCGCAACGCGTCCGGCCCCGCGAGCGCGAGCCGCAGGTTGGCACGCTCGGCGTCGAGCCGCGCGAGCCACTCCCGCTGCGCCGGTCCTCTGAGATCCGCACGTTCGGCCAGCTCGGTGTAGTAACGGGCATGCCGGGCCGTGATCAGATCGTCCTCACCCGCCTCGGCCAGCCGCTCCCGGCAGTAGGCGGCCACCGATTCCAGCAGCCGGAAACGCGGCCCGGCACCGCGTACCACCAGGGACCGGTCCACCAGCCTGGCCAGCGTGTCCAGCACGTCCACGCCAGGCTCGGCGCACACCTCCTCGGCCGCCTCCAGTGAGCACCCACCGGCATGCACCGCCAGGCGCCGCAACACCACCCGCTCGTCCCGGGAAAGCAGCTCCCAGCTCCAGTCGATCATCGCCCGCAACGTACGCTGCCGCTCCGGCGCATCCCGCATCCCCGCCGTCAGCACCCGGAAACGATCGTCCAGCCGATCGGCCAACCCCCGCACCCCCAGTGCCCGCACTCGGGTGGCCGCCAGCTCCAAGGCCAGGGGAAGCCCGTCCAGCCTGGCGCAGATCTCCGCCACGTCCGCGTCCGGCTCGATCCCCGCCCGCTCCGCGAACAACTCCACCGCCGCCTCCGGCGCCAGCGGCGGCACGCTCCACAACCTCTCGCCCTCGATGCGCAGCGGATCCTGGCTGGTGGCCAGGATCCGCAGCCCGGGCGCCGCCCGCAACAACCGCCCGGCCAGTGCGGCGACCTGCTCCACGACGTGCTCGCAGTTGTCCAGCACCAGCAGTGTCTGCCTGCCCCGCAGCGCTGCCGCCAGCCGATCGACCATGGACCCGGCCACGTCATCCCGCAACCCCAGGACGCCGCCGACCGCCTCCGCCACCTCGGCCATCCCCGCGTGCGGCCGCAGCGCCGCCAGCTCCGCCAGCCACACTCCTCCGCCGAAGGAGTCGCCCACGGGTGGCTCCAGGGCGCCGGCCGCCAGGGCCTCAGGACGCGGGTCCATGGTTGCCGCGGCCGCCAACGCCAGCCGCGTCTTGCCCACTCCGCCCGGGCCTGTGAGCGTGACCAGACGACCGTCCAGGAGCAGCGCACGGACCTCGGCCAACGCCTCCTCCCGCCCCACCAGGCCGCTCAGCGGCGCGGGAAGGTTGGACCGAGGCCGCACGACGACGTCCAGCGCCGGATCCTGGCGCAGGATCGCCTGGTGCAGCCGGCTCAGCTCGGACGACGGGTCAACCCCGAGCTCGTCGCGCAGCCGCTCCCGCAGGTCCTCGTACGCGGCCAGCGCCTCGCTCTGCCGCCCGCCCCGGTACAGGGCCAGCAGGTGCGAGGCACGCAACCGTTCCCGCAGCGGGTGGAGGGCGACCAGCTCCGCCAGGTCGACCCGTTCGCCGAGCGACAGCCGTACCTCCGCCTGCTCCTCCAGCGCCGCCAGGCGCGTCTCCTCCAGGCTCGCGGCCTCGGCGCGGGCGAAGCCGGCGTCGGGGAAGTCGGCGTACGCGGGCCCGCGCCACAACGCCAGCGCCTGCTCCAGCTCCGCCGCCCGCGTGGCGGGATCCGGGGAGCGGCGGTCGACGAGGGCGCGGAAGCGGGCGGCGTCGCTGTCGTGGGCCGCCAGCCGGTAGCCGGCGGGCTCGTGCCTGATCAACGAGGCGTCGCCGAGCGCGCGGCGCAGCTGGGAGACCCGCGCTTGGAGCGTCCCGACCGGGTTGCGGCCGGCCCGGGCGCCCCACAGGTCCTCGACCAGCCGGTCGACCGGCACCGGCCCGCCGCCGTGCGCCAGAAGATCGGCCAGCAGCGCGCGAACCTTGGCCTCGGGCACGTGAACAGACCGGCCGTCCGCCCACACGGCCAGCGGCCCGAGCACCCCGAAACGCACCACGCCATTACCAACCCGTAGCCGGCCAGAAGGATTTCCGTAGCCGCGTGTCCCAAGGTGAGGGCATGAGTGACGTGACGATTGTGGGGCTCGGCCCGATGGGATCGGCGATGGCCGAGACGCTGCTGGCCGCCGGCCACCGGGTCAAGGTGTGGAACCGTACGGCGAGCAAGGCAGAACCGCTGCTGGCCAAGGGCGCCGGGCAGGCGGCGACGGCGGCGGACGGCGACCTGCTGGTGGTCAGCCAGATCAGCTACCAGGCGATGTACGACAGCATCGGCGACGCCCGCCTGGACGGGAAGGTGCTGGTCAACCTCAGCTCCGACAGCCCAGAACGGCTGCGCGCGGCGGCCAGGTGGGTGGCCGGGCGCGGCGGCACGCTGATCACCGGCGGCATCATGGTCCCGCCGCCCGGGATCGGGCAGCCCGGGGCGTACACCTTCTACAGTGGCCCCAAAGACGTGCTCGACCAGCATGCGACAACCCTGGAAGCACTGAGCGAGATCACGTACGTGGGCGAGGACGAGGGCCTGGCGATGATGTACTACCAGGCCCAGCTGCTGATCTTCTGGTCGAGCCTGACCAGCCACATGCACGCCATGGCCATGCTGCGCACGGCAGGCGTGTCGCCGCTGGAGTTCCTGCCGTTCGCGCAGGAGACCTTCACCCAGCTGGGCAGTGACGACGGCCCCATGGCGTACGCGAAGATCCTGGCCGAGGAGTTCGAAGCCGAGACGTATCCGGGCGAGCAGAACTCCCTGCGCATGCAGGCCGTCGGCCTGGGCCACGTCGTCGAGGCCCTGGAGGAGGCCGGCATGGAGACGACGGTGCCGAACGCGCTCAAGAGACTCTTCGAGCGCGCCGACGCCGAAGGCCGCGGCCACGAGGGCCTCGGCACCGTCATCGAATCGATCAGAAAGCCCTAATGATTGGCGAGGAAGGCGAGCAGGTCCTGCCGGGTGATCAGCCCGGCGGGCTTGCCCTCTTCCAGCACAACAGCCGCATCAGCCTTCTCCAGCGCTTCGACCGCACGTGCCACAGGTTCACCACTGCCGATCGTGGGTAGCGGCGCGGACATGTGATCGGCGATCGGGTCGTCGGAGGAGAGCCTGCCGTGGTAGAGGGCTTCGAGGAGATCCCGCTCGACGATGGAGCCGACGACCTCGGCCGCCATGACCGGCGGCTCCTCCTTCATCACCGGCAACTGGGACACGGAGTACTCGCGCATGATCGCGATGGCCGTGCTGACGGACTCGTGCGGGTGCGCGTGCACGAACTCCGGCATCGCCCGACCCTTACGCGCCAGCACATCGCCGACCAGCCCCTCGTCGGAGGACTCGGTCAGGAAGCCGTAGTCGGCCATCCAGTCGTCGTTGAAGATCTTCGACAGGTAGCCGCGGCCGCCGTCCGGCAGCAGCACGACCACCACGTCGTCCTTGCCCGCCTTGGCCGCCACCTGCAGCGCCGCCACGACCGCCATCCCGCAGGAGCCGCCGACCAGCAGCCCCTCCTCGCGGGCGAGCCGGCGGGTCATGTTGAAGGACTCCTTGTCGGACACCGCGATGATCTCGTCGCAGATCGTGGTGTCGTACGTGTCCGGCCAGATGTCCTCGCCGACCCCCTCGACCAGGTACGGCCGCCCGGACCCGCCGGAGTAGACCGAGCCCACGGGGTCCGCACCGATGATCTTCACCCGGCCGTCGGAGGCGTCCTTGAGGTAGCGGCCCGCGCCGCTGATCGTGCCGCCGGTGCCGATGCCCGCGACGAAGTGCGTGACCCGGCCCTCGGTATCCGCCCAGACCTCGGGCCCCGTCGAGTGGTAGTGGGACTCGGGGTTGTTGACGTTGGAGTATTGGTTGGGCTTCCAGGCGTTGGGCACCTCGCGCGCCAGCCGGTCGGAGACCGAGTAGTACGAGTCGGGATGGTCGGGCGAGACGGCCGTCGGGCAGACCACGACCTCGGCCCCGTACGCGCGCAGCACCGCGATCTTGTCCTGGGCCACCTTGTCCGGCACCACGAACAGGCACCGATACCCCCTCTGCTGCGCCACGATGGCCAGGCCCACACCGGTGTTGCCGGACGTCGGCTCGACGATGACGCCGCCGGGACGCAGCTCGCCCGACTTCTCGGCGGCCTCGATCATGCGTACCGCGATGCGGTCCTTGACCGAGCCGCCCGGATTGAAGTACTCGACTTTGGCGAGCACCTGGGCGGGCAATCCCGCGGAAACCTTCTGCAGCCGAACCAGCGGGGTGTTACCCATGAGATCGACCAGGGAATCGTAAACGCGCACCGAGGTGTTCACCTTCTTTGCCAAAGCTTGATCAGCTTGCCTGTGGCCGAGATCCAGTGGGGGTGGCAGGCCCTCGGCTAGTTTTTCAAGCAAACGCTACCGCCGAGTTCGACCAGGGGAGGCACGTACGTGGTCTGGCCAGCTGGGGTGGCCCGCGCGGCACGCAAGATCGCGACCGCGGCGGCGCTCGGAGGGGGCGGGCTGACGGCGCTGGGCGCCACGGCGTACGCCCTGCTGATCGCGGAAGGACTGCTCGCGCGCAAGGCCATCGGCCAGCCGCACGGCCTGGACGGCCCCCTGTCCGACGGCGAGTACGGCGACTTTCCCGGTGAGCCGCTCAAGCTCGCCATGCTCGGCGACTCCACGGCCGTCGGCCTCGGCATGACCGACCCCGCCGACACCCCGGGCGTGTTGCTCGCCAACGGCCTGGCCGCGGTCTCCGAGCGCCCGGTGCGCCTGCTCGTCGCCGCCAAGTCCGGCACGCCGTCGGCCGAGCTGGGCGAGCAGGTGGACCAGGCCCTGGCCATGGAGCCCGACGTGGCGGTGATCTTCGTGGGGGCCAACGACATCATCACGCAGACCCCGCCCGCGATCGCCGTACGTCATCTGACCAAGGCCGTGCGGCGGCTGCGGGACGCGGAGATCGAGGTGGTCGTGGGGACGTGCCCGGACCTCGGCACGGTGCGCCCGATCTCGCAGCCGCTGCGGTGGGTGGCCCGGCGGTGGAGCCGGCAACTGGCGGCGGCGCAGACGGTTGCGGTGGTGGACGCGGGCGGGCGCACGGTGGCGTTCGCCGACGTCCTTGGCCCAGAGTTTGCGACAAATCCGACAGAAATGTTCGGACCCGATCGTTTCCATCCATCTGCCCGAGGTTACGCGCAGGCCGCTTACGCGGTGCTACCGTCGGTGTGCGCTGCGTTGGAGCTGTGGCCTGAGCCGCGCCCCGCGCGCGGCGAGGCACTGCAACCGATCTACCTTGCGGCGGCTACGGCCGCGGAGGAGCCCGGCACCGAGGTCACCGCGACCCAGGTCGACGGGCGGGCGACGGGCCTGCACGGGAAGTGGGCGTCGTTGTTCCGCCGGCGACTCGGCGAGCAGCTCAACGAGTCCTGACCCCCAATCGCGACTCGGCCTCGGCTCAGGCTTGGCGAGCGCTCGACGACGCCCGGCCACGGTCACCCTCCGCGCCCAAGTGGTCGCTATACGTCCCTTTGGAGGGTATTGCCCGTGCTCCGGCCCCTCTGGAAACCGTCCATCGCCCTCGCCGGAACTCTGGCCGCCGCCGCCTGCTCCGGCAGCGACGCGGCCACCACCGACAAGTTCCCGACCTGGCACAACACCCAAGTCAACGCGGTCAGCCGCATGGCGGTGGCCGGCGGGGTCGTCGCCACGACCTCCATGAAGCCCGACGGCACGCTGGAGACCGTCGCGATCGGCCTGCGCGACGGCAAACGCCTGTGGGCCTACCCGGCCACCATGGCGGGCCGCCTGCCCGGCATGGGCGTCTCCGCCCCCGCGATCGTCGAGACGGCCAAGGGCCAGGGCCTGGTCGTCGCGCTCGACCCGGCGAAGAAGGCCCAGTGGAGCGCCACCCTCATCGCCCGCGACGCCCACTCCGGGGTGCAGAAGTGGACCAGGCCGGTGCATTCGACGTTCGGGCCGCAGCGCTGCGGGCCCTACATCTGCCTCTCCGAGCACACTGCCCTGGCCAAGGCCCGCATGGTGGTGCTCGATCCGGCGACGGGGAAACAACTGTGGAAGCTGCCCGGGATCTCCGAGGTCGAATGGTCCGACCCGGCGCGGGTGCTGCTGCTCAGGCTGTCCGCCAATCCCGTGATCGAGTCGTACGAGCTCAAGACCGGCAAGCTGCAGTGGCAGCAGCCGATCGAGCAGGCTCTGGGGCCTGGCGTCGACCTGTCGGGGGGCTGGGCGTTCGGCGCGGCCGGGGACAACCTGGTCGGCTACGTCGCCCCGTACACCAGCCCCCAGACGAAGAAGATCTCCACCTTCGGGCTCTTCTCCGTCAAGATCGCTGACGGGACGATCAACTGGATCCGGCCCTCGGTCGTCCGCGTCTATCCGAGCGGCAACCCCGGCTACGCCCCGGTCGTACGCCCCGTCGACCGGCAGGGCGCCTACGGCGGCTTCGCCCGGCTCGACTCCGGGTCCGGCCGGGTGATCGGGCAGATCACCGCGTCCGACGTGCCGGGCTCGGGCTGGTGGCTGGCCTTCCCCGACCGCATGGACAAGCTGGGCTTCCTCAAGCACAACACCAAGGGGACGGCCTTCGACCTGGTCTCCGGCAAGCCCGTGCCGGCGGAGAAGGAACGCGGCTGGTCCTTCTGCGTCACCGACCCCAAGCCGCTGCCGCTGCGCGGGCAGCCTCCGGGCTTCTACTCGACGGCGGCCATTTGCCAGTACGACCTGGGCACCGGCAAGCGGGCCGACCCAGCGAGCGCGCCGCCGCCCTGGTTCACCGGCAGCCAGGAGGGGTGGCGGTTGTGGCGCGACGAGAAGGGCACCCTGCACGCCGTCAACGATCAGACGGCATCCGCTCCGGGCATGTACGGGTAGCCGCCCGCGGGGCTTTCGGAGCAGGACTGGAATATAGTTCTGCTATAAGCGCCGACAAAGGAGGGGCCATGCCCGAGGCAGTCATCGTCGCAACCGCGCGTTCGCCCATCGGACGAGCCTTCAAGGGCTCGCTCAAGGAGATCAGGCCCGACGACCTGACCGTGCAGATGATCAAGGCGGCGCTGGCCAAGGTGCCCCAGCTCGACCCCCACACGATCGACGACATCATGCTGGGGTGCGGCCTGCCGGGCGGCGAGCAGGGCTTCAACATGGCGCGGGTGGTGTCCGTCATGCTCGGCCTGGACGACGTGCCAGGCACCACCGTGACGCGCTACTGCTCCTCGTCGCTGCAGACCACCAGGATGGCCTTCCACGCGATCAAGGCGGGCGAGGGCGACGTGTTCGTGTCCGCGGGGGTGGAGGCCGTCTCGCGCTTCACCAAGGGCAGCTCCGACTCGCTGCCCGACACCCACAATCCGATCTTCCTGGACGCGCTGGCCCGTACCAAGAAGTTCACCGAGGGCGGGCAGACCTGGCACGACCCGCGCGAGGACGGCGCGATCCCGGACATCTACATCGCGATGGGGCAGACCGCCGAGAACCTCGCCGAGCTCAAGGGCGTCACCCGGCAGGAGCAGGACGAGTTCGGGGTCCGGTCACAGAACCTCGCCGAGAAGGCGCTGGCCGACGGATTCTGGGCCAAGGACATCACGCCCGCGACCATGCCCGACGGGACCGTGGTCAGCAAGGACGACGGGCCGCGGGCCGGGACCACGTACGAGAAGGTCGCCACCCTGCAGCCGGTCTTCCGGCCCGACGGCACCGTCACGGCCGGCAACTGCTGCCCGCTCAACGACGGGGCGGCCGCCGTGATCGTGATGAGCGACGTCAAGGCCGCCGAGCTGGGGATCACGCCGGTCGCCCGGATCGTGTCCACCGGGGTGTCCGCGCTGTCGCCCGAGATCATGGGGCTGGGGCCCGTGGAGGCCAGCCGGCAGGCGCTGTCGCGGGCGGGGATGGCCATCGAGGACGTCGACCTGGTCGAGATCAACGAGGCCTTCGCCGCTCAGGTGATCCCGTCGTATCGGGAGCTGGGGATCGACCTGGATCGGCTCAACGTGAACGGAGGGGCGATCGCGGTGGGGCACCCGTTCGGGATGACCGGGGCGCGCATCACGTCCACGCTGGTCAACAGCCTCCAGCACCACGACAAGAGCATCGGGCTCGAGACGATGTGCGTCGGCGGCGGCCAGGGCATGGCGATGCTCCTCGAGCGCCTGAGTTGAACCCCCGTCCTTGACGGTTGCCGTGGCCGGCCGCCCGCCGTCATGGGTCGGCGTCTGTCCAGGGAAACGGCCTCTGACCGGGTGACGGCGGCCCGCCGCTACGCGAGCCCCCGTTGCCCGGCTTCCGTGGCGACCCGTTACCCCGCGCCGTGCCCCGCCCGGAGCGCCGACCGCGTTGCGCCGAGCGCCACCGCCACGCCGGAAGCCGCAGACGCCCCAGAGGAGCGGATCACCCGTGGTGGTCCGGGCCGGCGTGGATCGGGGTGATGCGGAGGATGACGCGGCGTTCGCGGATCATGGCGGCGCGGTAGTCCGCCCAGTCCGGGTGCTCTCCCGAGATGTTGCGGTAATAGGAGACCAGGTGATCCATGGCCTCGGGGAGGAGGATGATGTCGGCCGTCCCGTCCACCTGGATCCAGTCGCCGTAGAAGGCGTTCGTGAAGACGCAGAGTGAGACGTGCGGGTCGCGGCGGGCGTTGCGGACTTTGACCGCCGTCTCCCTGCTGCTGATGACGATGTGCTCGTCCTCGACCCCGGCCGTCACCGGCGACATCTGCGGGCGCCCATCGCGATGCCGGGTGAGCAGGACGGCGTTGTGGTTGGCGCGGAGGAAGGCGAGAGCCTTGTCGAGATCCATTCCCTCATGATGACGCGCCCGCGTCTGGGACGCGGGCGCGGGGACGGATGGGCTTAGATGAAGCCCATGCGGTTACGGCGATGCCGCTCGTGTTCGTGGACGATCGCGGCGGCGTAGCCGTGGGTGAGCCCGTGCTCGTCGGCAAGCCAGTTGGCCCGCTCGTCGCATCTCAGGAAGCTCGGGCCGTTGTCGATGGCTTGGAACCACTCTGGGAGTTCGCGTCCCGTTATGGCCGGGACCCTTGCGATCAGCTTTGTCTGCGTCTCCGGTGAGTGGTTCAAGGACATGGGCACCTCCGCGGATAACGGTCCTTTGCTCGACAGTGCAACACGTCCGTCCGAATGGCAACCCCCTAGCCAGGCATCATTTCGTGACGGCACGTAGATTTTCGGTCGCACAAAGAGAGGGCCCCGCCTGAACGGCGAGGCCCACCCGGGTGACGCTGGTGCTAACGATCAGTCACTGTTGCTGAAATAGCTGATGAAGCGGAGCACCTCGAGGTAGATCCAGACGAGGCTCAGCGTCAGGCCGAAAGCGCACTGCCACGCGAACTTCTCCGGAGCGCCCTGCTTGACCCCCTGCTCGATCGAGTCGAAGTCGAGCAGCAGGAAGAAGCAGCCGATCAGGATCATGACGATGCTGAAGGCCCATCCGATCGGGCTGTCGGTGCGCAGGCCGAGGCCGACGCCGTTGAACAGTCCGACGAGCAGGTTGACGAGCACGAGCCCGACGGCCGCGATCGCGGCGGCGATGCCGTACTTCACCAGCTTCGGCGTGACGCGGATCACACGGAGTGAGTAGACGGTCAGCACGGCGCCGAAGGCGAAGGCCGTGCCGAGCACCGCCTGCAGCACGATGCCGCTGATGGCGCCTTCGAAGACGGAACTGATCTTGCCGAGGAACACGCCTTCGAACAACGCGTACGCCAGGATGAGCGCCGGGTTGGTGCTCTGCGTGAACGCGGCGATCAAGCCCAGGATCATCGCGACGATGGCCGCGCCGATCGCGACCATGGGTGGCACGTTGAGCACCCATGCTGCCGCGGCGGCCAGCACGAGGGTGCCGAGGGTCAGAAACCCGCGCACCACTACGTCGTCGAGGGTCATGGTCCGGTATGCGGGCCCGCTCGGCGGGGCGTACGACGGGGCGTCGTACATGTTCTGCAGGTGGTCGGGAGACGGGGTTGGGCCTGCCCAACCCCCCGCCTGCTGACGCGACCTGCTGAATACGGGGTTCTTGCTCTCCATCGCTGCCTCCTGTGACACCGAGCCTACGGGGCGGGGTGGCACCTTGGTCAACTTGCGCTCAGATCGATGTTCATTTGGGACTTCGGCAGGGTTGACAACGAACGTGGCCACCAGAGAGTTCCCATGGTCACGCGGGCTATGGGAAAACGGATTTCCAATGGTAGAAGCAGGTGCCCCCGGCGGGATTCGAACCCGCACGTCAACCCTTTTAAGGGGTTTGCCTCTGCCATTGGGCTACGGGGGCGCCGCAATCATACGAAACGGACCATGCTTCCGAGGAGCACAACTTCGCATCAGGCGTCACAACTGTGAAGTCTGCGGTGAAGTGATAGGGCTCCTGGCACTCTGTCCAAGAAGAGTAGACCGTCCAGATGGTCCAGTTGGTGCTGAATGCAACGGGCTTCGAAGGCATCAGCTTCGATGGTGACTGCCTCGCCGGTGCCTGGCAAATGCCCATGTACGGTGATACGCGTAGCGCGCAGGACGTCAGCCGTGAGCCCGGCGATCGAGGCGCACCCCTCTCGCCCGTGATCCCAATGGGATGCTCCGGCGAGGCGTGGATTGGCCACCACGAGCTCTCCAGCCGACGATCGGCCGCGGGGGTGGACCCGGGTGTCAAAGGCGATCAGGCGCAGTCTCAGGCCGATCTGAGGGGCCGCCAGGCCGGTCGTGGACGGCTCATGGCGGAGGGTGGCCAGCAGATCCGCGGCGGCCGCCACGACGTCGGGGTCGGTCGGGTCCACCGGCTCGGCCACGGCGGACAGGATCGGATGCGGGGCGCAGAGCACATTCCGCGGAGTTCCGGCGGGAGACGCCCCTCCGCGGAGGATCCCGCCAGAGCGCGGCGTGCCCCGGGGCCCGTTCACAGGCCTTCCTTCGCCGATCTCATGCGCACGTGGCCGCGTCCAACGGCTCGCCCCCTCACAGCAGGTCCGGTTCGACGGGGCGGAAGGTGATCTCTGAGTCGAGGCTGGCGCCGACGGCGGCCAGCCTGCGCATGAGCGCCGCCACGTCCACCTCCTTCGGCAGCTCGACGTCGGCGATGAGCACGTACAGCCGCCCCGTGAGCCGGGTGCTCATGCCGGTGATGTTCCCGCCGTCCGCCGCCAGCACGGCGCTGATGGCCGAGATGATCCCGGGCCGGTCGGGGCCGTGCACGGTCAGCACGTAGCCGAGCCCGCCCCCGTCCTCGCAGAAGTGGCGGCGGGCCTCGATGGCCGACGCGGTCACCACCAGGTCGGGCGCCCGCAGCCGCTTGAGCAGCTCGGCGGAGTCCAGGTCGCCGGAGACCAGGAGCATCATCGCCACATGGCCGCCCAGCAGCGTCATGGTCGAGTCCTGGATGTTCGCCCCGCAGTCGGCGAGCGAACCGGTGACTGCGGCGATCACGCCGGGCCTGTCCACGCCGAGCACGGTCACCGCTGAGAGCCCCACCCGTGTCTACCCCTTCCGCTTGCGCCAGGGGGCGCCGAGCCGCCCCGGCGATGATCGCCGGGGCGCTGCCGTACCCGGGCTAGCGGCGCATCGTCGCGACGGCGGCCCTGAAGCCCTCGCGCGGGTGCTCCATCTCACCCAGCGAGATCGTCTCTCGCTTGAAGAACAGAGCCAGGGTCCAGTCGACGACGACACGGACCTTGCGGTTCAGCGTCGGCACCCGCGACAGATGGTAGGTGCGGTGCATGAACCACGCAGGGAATCCGCGAAGCTTGACGCCATAGACATTGGCGACGCCCTGATGCAGGCCCAGCCCGGCAACCGATCCGACATACTTGTGCCGATATTCGACCAGTTGCTGTCCGCGCAGGTGACGGATGATGTTGTCGGCCAGCACCTTGGCCTGCCGGACCGCGTGCTGGGCGTTGGGCGCGCAGTACTGCCCCGGGTTCGTCACGTCGGGCACCCCGGCGGCGTCGCCGGCGGCGAAGGCGTCCCGCGTTCCCGCGATGGTGAGCATGGTGGTGGTCTTGATCCGGCCGCGCTCGTCGAGGGGCAGGTCGCTGTCGTTCACCACCGGGCTGGGCTTGACGCCCGCGGTCCACACGAGGGTCTCGGCGTCGAACTCCGAGCCGTCGGAGAGGATCACCCGGCCGCCCTCGCACGACTCCAGCCGGGTCTCGATCTTGACGTCGATGCCGCGCTCGCGCAGTTGCTCCAGTGTCCACTTGCCCATCTCGGGGCCGACCTCGGGCAGCACCCGGTTCGTCGCCTCGACGAGCACCCAGCGGATGTCGGACGGCTCGATGTTGCGGTAGTAGCGCACCGAGTCCTTGGCCATGTCCTCGAGCTCGGCGAGCGCCTCCACGCCCGCGAAACCCGCGCCGACCACGACGAACGTCAGCGCCCTGCGCTTCACCTCGGGATCGTCGGTCGACTCGGCCACGTCCAGCAGGTGCAGCACGCGGTTGCGCAGCGCGATGGCCTCGCCCACGGTCTTGAAGCCGATGCCGATGTCGGTCAGGCCGGGGATGGGCAGCGTGCGGGAGATGGAGCCGGCGGCCATCACGATCACGTCGTAGGCCACCTGGCGCGGCTCGCCCTCGGGCGGCTGGAAGGTGACGGTGCGCTCGGCGTGGTCGACCTTGGTGACCCTGCCGTTGAGTATGCGCGCCTTCGGCAGGATCCGCCGCAGCGGGGCGACCAGGTGCCGGGGCGACAGGTTACCCGCGGCCGCCTCAGGCAAGAAGGGCTGGTAGGTCATGTAGGACTGGGGGTCGATGATCGTGATGCGCACCTCGCCACCGCGCAGCTCGCGATGGAGCTTGCGCTGCAGCCGGAGCGCCGTGTACAGGCCGACGTATCCGCCACCGACGATCAATATGTGCTTGTTCATCCTGAGGCCCCATCCCTCGTGGAATGCTTGTGAAAGCATTCACAAGCTTACGTCAAGCACTCTCGATGAATCCAATCCGGGCGTGGTGCAACGCGTCACACAGCCAGTGACCTGGCCCTGGTGAAGACATCGTCCAGCATTTGGGCGGTGACGCGGCCGGTGAACGTGTTCTGCTGGCTGGGGTGGTAGCAGCCGAGCAGGGTGACGGGGGCATCGGCGTACCGGGCCTGGGCCTCGAAGCCGTGCCCGAACGGCGGCCGGCTGCGCGGCAGCTCGTAGCCGGCGTCCTTCAGCGCCGGCCACATGGCCTGCCAGGCGTACCCGCCGAGCGCCACGACCACCCGCACGGTCGGCGCGACCAGCGCCAGCTCGCGGGCCATCCACGGGAAGCACGTGCTCTTCTCCGACGGCGTGGGCTTGTTGGCCGGCGGCGCACAGCGGACAGAGGCCAGCACGCGCGTGCCGATGAGCTCCTGCCCGTCGCCGGCGTGCGTGCTGGTCTCCTGCGCCGCCAGGCCGCTGCGGTACAGGGAGGCGAACAACCAGTCGCCGCTGCGGTCACCGGTGAAGATCCGCCCGGTCCTGTTGCCGCCGTGCGCGGCCGGGGCGAGGCCGACCAGCACGATCCGCGGGCGCTCGTCGCCCCAGCCGGGGACCGGACGGCCCCAGTACGTCTCGTCCGCGAACGCGCGCCGCTTCGCCGTGGCGACTTCCTCACGCCACTCCACCAGGCGGGGACAGGCGCGGCAGACGGACTGCCTGGCCGTGAGCTCCGCGAGGGTGCTGCTGGAGGCGGCGAGGCGGCGCACGTCCGCGGGGTCGAGCGCGACCGGCGTGTCAGCGGTCGCGGGGTCGCCGGGCCAGCCGGTGCCAGGAGGTACGAAGCTCATGACACCGATGGTGCCCGATCACTTCGTGGGCGTCGGACTCGGCGTGGCGGCCGGGCAGCCGGACGACGACGGGACCGGCACCGGCATGCCGTCCTTGAGCCTGCCCTTCTTCGCCATCTCGGACTTCAGCTCGACGAGCGGGAGCGGGTAGCGGTTCAGTATCGGCTCGCCGCACGACCGGTCGACCATGTAGCCGTAGCTCTCCGGGTCGGTGGTGAGCGGGTTGCCGTCCTGGTCGTAGAGGTAGACGTCGGTCAGCGGGGTGCCGTCCTTGGCGTAGGGCTTGATGTTGTAGACGCCCTTCGCCCCCGTGCCGACCAGCAGCACATTGGGACCCGGCTCGACCATCGCGACCGGCCGCGAGTCCGGGCCGGACGACGACTCCGCCGCCATCAGCCCGGCCAGCAGCACCAGGACGGAGACCGCGTTGAGCGCGGTGGCCAGCACGCCGGCCGGCCGTCCCCCGCGCCGCCTGCCCAACCAGACCGATGCCCAGACGGCCACCGCGACCACGGCCCAGTCGGCGAGGCTCCCGGGCACGATCCTGCCCTCGCCGCTCAGCGACAGCAGCAGCATGGCCAGCAGGTAGCCGCGCAGCACCCACCAGCCGGGCCGCAGCTCGGGCAGGAAGGCCACGAAGCTCTGATACGGCCCTTGCCGCAACAACGTGGCGTGCGCTCCCAGCGCCCACTCCCGCGGGCGCGCACGGCGCTTCTGGCGGCTCTCCGCGCGGCCTCCGTACGCGGCCATGAGCTCTTCGGCGTAGACGGACGGCGGGCCGAGCCGGTCTTCGAGCGGCACGTCGGACTCCGCCGCGATCTCCAGCAGATGGTCGTCCAGGTCCTCGAGCAGCTCTTCTCTGTCGGGGTGGCCGCCCACGGCATCGCGCACGGCCTGCGCGTACTCTTCGGGGGTCATCGGGGTCCCTCCTTCAGCAGGGAGGCCATGGTGGCCGCGAAAGAGGCCCAGGTCTTGGCGGAGGTGGCGTACATGCCCCTGCCGACCTCGTTGAGCCCGTAGTACTTGCGGTGCGGCCCCTCGTCGGAGGCCACCACATAAGAGGTCAGGGCGCCTGCCTTGAACAGGCGGCGCAGCGTTCCGTACACGGAGGCGTCGCCGACCTCTTCCAGGCCCGCCTCCCTGAGCCTGCGCACGACGTCGTAGCCGTAGCCGTCGCGCTCGTTGAGCACGGCCAGCACGGCCAGGTCGAGCACGCCCTTGAGCAGCTGGCTGCTATCCACGCTATGCACACTACTGCGCAAAGCGTAGTAGTAGCAACGAGAAAAACCGGGTGGACGCACGGAGGCGCCACCCGGTTCTTACTCGCTCAAGACCTCATTCACGCCTTCGTCGGGGCGGACGGGTCGGAGGCGGGAGCCGGGACGTTGCACGCGGCGTAGGTCTGCGTGATCGTTTCGGCGTTGTTCGGCCCGGTGACCGTCAGCGTGACGTTGCCGCCCTTGACGGCGTCACCGGTCAGCGGGAGTTCGGAGAGCGTGACGGTCTGCGACCCAGCGCCGCCGAACACGGTCTCACCCTTGGCCACGGACGTGCCGTTCACCGACCAGGTCCACTGGACCTTCGCGGAGCCCGTCGCGCCGACGGTGGCGTGGGCGCCCACCTTGCAGCCGTCGTGGTTGGTGGCGGTCACCAGATTGGAGACCGAGACCTTCGTGACGGGAGCGGGGGCAGGGTCCTTGCACCAGACCTTGTAGTAGGCCCGGTTCGAGGACACGTGGTCGGGACGGAGGACCTCCAGCTGCGCCCAGCCGCGGTGGCTGTCACGCGGGGAGAGGCCGAAACCGACCTTGCTGGCGCGGTAGACCTTCACCTTGCCGTAGTCGACGACGTCGCCGTTGAGCACCCAGCGGTAACGGACCCAGCTCGGCCTGTCGACCTTGATCAGGCCGGTGAAGCCGATCTTGTTGCCGGGGGTGCACTCGCCGACGTACGTGTCGGGGCTGGCCCAGGCGCGGGCCGACACCGACGGGGCCGACGGCACGTGGATATCGACCTTGGGCTCCTCAGCCGGCTTCTCACAGGAGACGGAGAAGTAGCCCTTCTTCGACGTGTACTTCTTCGGACCGAGGACCTGAATGGCCTCCCAGCCCTTGACGTCGTCCTTGAAGGTGATGGACTGCTTGGCCGTCACCGTCTTGGTGCCCTTGCCCGTGAGCTTGATCACCTTGACCTTGCTCTTGGACCCGTCACCGTGCAGCCAGCGGTACGCCAGCTCGGTCTTGCCCTTGACGGACACCTTGATCTTGGCCGAGAAGTTGACCTTGACCGGGCAGGAACCTTCGTACTTGCCCGGAGTGGCCTTGGGCGCGGACGCCGAGACCTTCGGCCCGCCCTTGGTCGTGGTCGCCGCCTGCGCGGGGCCGGCGACCAGGCCCGCGGACAGGGCGGCCAGCGCGGCGACCGACGCGCCGAAGGCCGCCGCCTTGCGCGCTGCTAACCCAGCGAACTTCATGTGAGAGTGCTCCATTCCGTGAGGGAAAAGACGCGCTCGGGAACGGTCGCCACGCCGGTACCTCCCGTACACAGCGATATGGCAAAGCCCCCGTAATGCCTCTTTACCTAAGCACAATAATGATTGCACACTCAACACAGGACGTAGATCTGAAATGTCCGGATTTAGCCACCGCTATCGGGCCAGCGACCAGGCAATACCGTCGAGGATGTCATGTTCGCTCACGACGACCTGCGAAAACGCGAAACGGCGCACGATCCGGTCCAGAATTAGCGCACCGGCGCCAATCACGTCAACTCTTCCTGGGTGCATGACCGGAACGGCGGCACGCTCACCATGGGTCATCGCGAGCAGCCGCCGCGTGACGTCGTGGACCTGGCCGGCCGAGATGCGGGAGTGGTGGATCCGCGCCGGCTCATAGGCCGGCAGGTCGAGCGCCATGCCCGCGACCGTCGTCACCGAGCCGGCCAGGCCCACCAGCGTGTGCGCCCGCTGGACCGGCACTTCCGCCTCGACCCGGTCGAGCGCCGCCTCGATGTCGGCCACGACGGCCTCCAGCGCGGGCGCGGACGGCGGGTCGCCGGCGTCCTTGAGATGCCGCTCGGTCAGGCGTACGCAGCCGATGTCCACCGACAGCGCGGCCTCGGCGTGCTCCGCGCCGATCACGAACTCCGTGGACCCGCCACCGATGTCCACCACCAGATAAGGCGGCAGCGGCCCCTGCGGGACCTCCGTCTCGGGCGACAGCCTGAGCAGGCCCTTGGTCGCGCCGACGAAGGACAGCTCGGCCTCCTCGGCGCCCGTCACCACCTCGGGCTCCACGCCGAAGATCTCGCGGACCCCGTCGACGAACTCCTGCCGGTTGGCCGCGTCCCTGGTCGCGCTCGTGGCCACCACGCGGGTGGCGACGGCGCCGTGCCGCTCGATCAGCTCGCGATAGGCCCGCATGGCCTTGAACGTGCGTTCCAGCGCGTCGGGGGCGAGCCTGCCGGTCCGGTCGACGCCCTGGCCGAGGCGGACGATCTCCATCCGGCGCTCGACGTCGTCGATCAGCTCGTCGCCGACGTCGGCGACGAGCAGGCGTACGGAGTTGGTGCCGCAGTCGACGGCGGCTACACGCATGGTCCGTCACTCCACCAATCGGGGAGGGCGTCGAGCGCCTCCCTGCCGAACGGGTTGACCCCGGGCGCCGCCAGCTCGTGCGCGACGAGCGCGTGCAGGCACTTGACCCGCTGCGGCATGCCTCCCGTGCTCTGCATGTCGCGAGGGAGCGGCTCCAGGCCCTCCTCCTGCGCCGCCTTGTCCCGCCTGGCGACGTAGTCGTCGTGCGCGGCCTGGTAGGCGGCGGCCAGGTCGGGGTCCGTGGCCAGCCTGGCCTGCATCTCCCGCATCAGGCCGGAGCCCTCCAGGGTGCCGATGGCCGAGGCCGCCTTGGGGCAGGTCAGGTAGTAGAGGGTCGGGAACGGCGAGCCGTCGGGCAACCGCGGTGCGGTCTCCACCACGTCGGGGTTGCCGCACGGGCAGCGGTGCGCCACCTTGCGCAGCCCGCGGGGTGGCCGCCCGAGCTGCTGCCGCACGACCTCGACGTCGCGCTCATGGTCGCGCCCGCTTCGGCCCTCAGTGGTCACAGCCTCATCCCGTCCGGCGGCTCGGTCGCCATATGCCGTCGCCTCCCCCGCAGCGGCGCGTCCCTCGCTCTCTCCGGCCGAGCCGCTGCGCTCAGGACTGTCCAACACTTTCCTTCCCCGTGACGGCCCTGCGTCCGGTGCCCTTGTCGGTGGCCTCCACGGACTCCCAGAGCGTCTGGTACCACGGCGGCACCGCGGCGGGCTGTTTCACGGTCGCCTGCTCCTTGCCCTGCTCGGGCTCCATCACCACGAAGCACTTCTCGCCGGGACCGCAATAATGCAACCGTTCCTTGGCCGTCTTCTTGATCCAGTTGGGGTCGTTGCTCTGCCGGTCGCGAGCCAGCAGCGCCTGTTTCTCCGCCTCGACCCTGGCCTTCTCCGCCCGCAGCTCGGAGATGCTGCGGCGCAGGCTGATGTACTCGCGCACAGGGTAGGCCAGGCTCATCGCGATCGCGCACACCACGACGGCCAGGATGGCGGCCCGCCCGGTCAGCTGCGGTCTCTTCGCCACTTGCTGCTCCCTGCTCATGGCCGCCGCTCCGCGGCGGCGGCTCGGTCGCTATGGAGCCGTTGTCTTCCTCACCATTCCGGTCGCTGCGCTCCCTCCATGGCGAGGAAGACAACGGCGCTCCCTCGCAAAACCTAGCGCCGGAAACGCGGGAAAGCGGCACGACCCGCGTAACGGGCGGCGTCGTCGAGGAGCTCCTCGATGCGCAGCAGCTGGTTGTACTTCGCCACCCGGTCCGAGCGGGCCGGCGCGCCGGTCTTGATCTGGCCGCAGTTGACCGCCACCGCGAGGTCGGCGATCGTCGTGTCCTCGGTCTCGCCGGAGCGGTGGCTCATCATGCACTTGTAGCCGCTGCGGTGGGCCAGGTCCACGGCGTCGAGCGTCTCCGACAACGTGCCGATCTGGTTGACCTTGACCAGCAGGGCGTTGGCGGCGCCGTCCTTGATGCCGCGCTCCAGCCGCTCGGGGTTGGTGACGAACAGGTCGTCGCCGACGAGCTGCACCTTGTCGCCGAGCGAGGCGGTGATGGCCTTCCAGCCCTCCCAGTCCTCCTCGTTGAGCGGGTCCTCGATGGAGACCAGCGGGTAGTTGGCGACCAGGTCCTCGTAGAAGGCGATGAGCTCGGCGGCCGACAGGCCCTTGCCGTCGATCGTGTAGACGCCGTCGTTGTGGAACTCGGAGGCCGCCACGTCGAGCGCCAGCGCGATGTCCTCGCCCGGCGTGTAACCGGCCCGCTCGATCGCGACCAGGATCAGGTCGAGCGCGTCGCGGTTGGACGGCAGGTTGGGCGCGAAGCCACCCTCGTCGCCCAGGCCCGTGGCGTAGCCCTTCTCCTTGAGCACGCTCTTGAGCGCGTGGTAGACCTCGGTGCCCATGCGCACGGCCTCGCGGAACGTCTCCGCCCCGATCGGCGCGATCATGAACTCCTGGATGTCCACGTTGGTGTCGGCGTGTGCGCCGCCGTTGAGGATGTTCATCATCGGGACGGGCAGCACGTGCGCGTTGGGGCCGCCCAGGTAGCGGAAGAGCGGCAGGTCGGCGCTGTCCGCGGCGGCCTTCGCGACCGCCAGCGAGACGCCCAGGATGGCGTTGGCGCCGAGCTTCGACTTGTTGGGCGTGCGGTCCAGATCGATCATGATCTGGTCGATGATGCGCTGGTCCTCGGCCTCGATGCCGTTGATCTCTTCGGAGATCTCGTCGGTCACGGCGAGCACGGCCTTCTCCACGCCCTTGCCGCCATAACGCTTGCCGCCGTCACGCAACTCGACCGCCTCGAACTGGCCGGTGGACGCCCCGCTGGGCACGGCCGCTCGGCCGGTGCTGCCGTCGTCGAGGACCACTTCGACCTCGACGGTCGGGTTGCCCCGGGAGTCGAGGATCTCGCGAGCGTAAACGACCTCGATGGTAGCCACGGGATGCGCTCCTAAAATCGAAAGGCGATAGGCCTTCAGAGCCTATCGGTCCGCGTCTCCCACGCACGTACGCGGTCGCGGTAGGCGCGGGCCGCCGCGCGCAGCTCCGCCTCCGCATCGAGCCCGGCGTCCCCGGCGCGGCGCACGAGGTCGAACAGCTCCCTGGCCACCCCTTGGCCGATCCCGGCCGACAGCGCTTCCGGCGCGCCGGCCCGCTCCGCTCTGCGCAGCAACTGCGCGGCCAGCGACAACGCGGGCTGCCCCAGGGGAACGCCGTCGAGCGCCGACTCGCGCCCCTTGGACGCCCGCTCGGCCGCCTTGATGGCCTCCCAATTGTCGTTGACCTCGTCGGCGCTCTCGGCCCGCACCGAGCCGAACACGTGGGGGTGGCGGCGCACCAGCTTCTCCACGATCCCGGCCGCCACGTCGTCCATGTCGAAGCCCTCGGCCACCCTGGCGTGGAAGACCACCTGCAGCAGCAGGTCGCCGAGCTCCTCGCGGAGCGCCGGATAGTCGCCCTGCTCGATGGTCTCCAGCACCTCGTAGGCCTCTTCGAGCAGGTACGGCACCAGCGACTCGTGGGTCTGCTTACGGTCCCACGGGCATTCCGTACGCAGCCGGTCCATCACCGCGACCAGGTCGAGCACCCGCGCGCCCGGCAGGTCGTACGAGCCCGGCACCACCTCGATCAGCGGCGGGTCCTGGAGCGCGACCGCGGCGTGCCCCACCGCGCGCATGAAGTCCTCGTCGTCCTCCGCGAGCCACACGACGGTCTCGGCGACCGCCCGCGCGGCCAGTCCCCGCGGGTCCGGCTCGACGACCTCGACCTCGATCCCGGCCTCGGCCAGATAGGGCAGCTGAGGATGTGCGGCGGAGCCGGTCAGCACCGGGCCCGAGCGCAGCGCCTGCCAGGCCTGGTGGCTCAGCAGGCCCGGCGCGACCCTGGGCGAGGAGGTGACGAGGATCAGCGGCATCGGCTAGCCCTGAGGTTGCTGTTGCTGTTGCTGGGGCTGTTGCTGTTGTTGCTGCTGTGGCGGGGTGAGCTTGCCGAACCTGCCGGTGTCGAGGAACATCGCCGGGTTCTCCTGCGAACGCTGCGGGTTGAGCACGCCGTAGCGAGGGCTGAAGACCGGCTGGAACGCGCTGAACTCCTTGAGGAGCCGCTGCTGCCCGCTCTCGCCGCCGAACTGCTGCTGCAACTTCGACACGCCGACCACCACCCGGCCGTATTCGCGCGCGTTTTGGGGCGCAATGCCGCTGAACAGCAGTCTGAGCTCAGCGGACGGGTATTGGCCGGGATCCTTGAGCGCGTTGTCGATCTCCGTCTGGCTCACCTGCACGTTGTAACGCGCCATGAGCTGCCTGAACGCGCTGATCTCGACCATGCTCCGCAGCACGACCTGGCTGGCCGACGTGCCTTGCAGCGCGGCCTCTTCCAGACTGGCGCCGGCGAGGGCGGCCTTCGTCTGCTCGTCCAGCTTGGCGGTCCTCAGCGCATTGACGTAGACCTGCGTGTCTTCGTTCAGCTGGCTTACGGAGATGCGCTCGCTCCCGACCACGGCCGCGGCACCGGCGCGCATGGGCGAGGAGCAGGCGGTCAGCGTTATGCCCACCGCCACGGCGGCCACAGCCACTCGTATCGACTTCACGTACGTCCCTTTCGACCGAAAAACCGCCGCTAGCTTACCCGTGCGGGCTCGAGGAACATCGCCTCCACCAGGTCACCGCACCATTTGAGCAGATCGAGGTCACGGAGCGGCTGCCCACCCAGCGGCTTCGTCTTGGGTATCGGCACCAGCAACGTCTCCGCGGCCTGCTTGTAGATGGCCTTCTTGTAGAGCCGGTCCAGGCGAACCTGCTGCGACTCCTTCAGCCTGGCCGGGCCGAACTTGATGTTCTGCCCCTGCAGCGTGACGTCCGTGAGCCCGGCCCGGCGGGCCCTGATCCGGAACCTGGCCACCTCCAGCAGGTTGTCCACCTCCGTCGGCGGCTTGCCGTAGCGGTCGGTGAGCTCGTCGCGCACCTCGTCGATGTCGCTCTCCCCGGCGATGGCCGCGATCCGCTTGTACGCCTCCAGCCGCAGCCGCTCGGAGGTGACGTAGTCGTGCGGGATGTGGGCGTTGATCGGCAGCTCGACCTTGACGTCGTGCGCCTCCTCGCGCACCTCCTTGCCGTCGAGCTTGGCCTTCTGCTCGGCCACGGCCTCGGCCATCAGCCGCACGTACAGGTCGAACCCGACGCCCGCGATGAAGCCGGACTGCTCGGCGCCGAGCACGTTGCCCGCGCCGCGGATCTCCAGGTCCTTCATCGCGACGTACATGCCCGCGCCCATCTCGGTGTGCTGCGAGATCGTGGCGAGCCGCTCGTGCGCGGTCTCGGTCAGCGGCTTCTCCGGCGGGTAGAGGAAGTACGCGTACCCGCGCTCCCTGCCGCGCCCGACCCGGCCCCGGAGCTGGTGCAACTGCGACAGGCCGTAGTTGTCCGCCCGGTCCACGATCAGCGTGTTGGCGTTGGGCACGTCGAGACCGGACTCGACGATCGTGGTGCAGACGAGCAGGTCGTACTCCCGCTCCCAGAAGCCCACCATGATCTTCTCGAGCTGGTGCTCGTTCATCTGCCCGTGCGCCACCGCGATGCGCGCCTCCGGGACCAGCTCACGCAGCCGCGCCGCGACCCGGTTGATCGAGGCCACCCGGTTGTGCACGAAGAAGATCTGACCGTCGCGCAGCAGCTCACGCCTGATCGCCGCCCCGATCTGCTTCTCGTCGTACGGCCCCACGAACGTGAGGATCGGGTGCCGCTCCTCCGGCGGCGTGAGGATCGTCGACATCTCGCGGATGCCGGTCAGGCCCATCTCCAGCGTGCGCGGGATCGGCGTGGCCGACATGGCCAGCACGTCCACCTGCGTGCGCAGGTGCTTCATCGCCTCCTTGTGCTCGACGCCGAACCGCTGCTCCTCGTCGATGACGATCAGCCCCAGGTCCTTGAACCTGACCTCGGGGCTGAGCAGCCGGTGCGTGCCGATCACGATGTCCACCGCGCCCGACCTGAGCCCTTCGAGCGTGCCCTTGACCTCGCCGTCGGTCTGGAAGCGGGAGACCGGCTTGACCGTGACGGGGAAACTGGAGAACCGCTCGGCGAACGTCGACATGTGCTGCTGAACCAGCAGGGTCGTCGGCACCAGCACCGCGACCTGCTTGCCGTCCTGCACGGCCTTGAACGCCGCCCGCACCGCGATCTCGGTCTTGCCGTAGCCGACGTCGCCGCAGATCAGCCGGTCCATCGGCACGCCGCGCTCCATGTCGCGCTTGACCTCGTCGATGGCCGCGAGCTGGTCCCCGGTCTCGGCGTACGGGAAGGCGTCCTCCATCTCCCGCTGCCACGGCGAGTCATCGGCGAACGCGTGGCCTGGCGAGGCCATGCGGGCCGAGTAGAGCCTGATCAGCTCGCCGGCGATCTCCTTGACCGCCTTCTTCGCCCGCGACTTCGCCTTGGCCCAGTCGGCGCCGCCCATGCGGTTGAGCGTGGGCGCCTCGCCGCCGACGTAGCGGGTGACCTCGTCGAGCTGGTCGGTGGGCACGTAAAGGCGGTCGCCCTTGGCGTACTCGATGACCAGGTATTCGCGGGTGGCGCCCTGCACCGTGCGCTGCACCATCTCGACGTAGCGGCCCACGCCGTGCTGCTCGTGCACCACGTGGTCGCCGACCTTGAGCTGGAGCGGGTCGACCATGTTGCGGCGGCGCGAGGGCAGGCGCCGCATGTCCTTGGTGGACGCCTTCTGCCCGACCAGGTCCAGATGCGTGAGCACGGCCAGGCTGGGCGTGATGAAACCGTGTTCGATCAGGCCGGTCGAGACGTGCACGACCTTGGGCTCGGGCGCCTTGTCCAGGAACTCCTGGAGCCTGGCGGGCACGTCCACGCCCTTGAGCAGCTCCACCATGCGCTCGGCGGGCCCATGGCCCTCGCTGAGCAGCACGACCGCCTTCTCGTCGGCCAGCCAGCCCTTGATGTCGGCCAGCGCCCTGGCCGTGTCGCCCCGGTAGGCCTCGGAGTCCTGCGCGTCCAGCTCAACTCCGCCGCCGAACGGCGCCATCGTCCACCACGGCTGCCCGAGCACGTCGGCGTGGTCGCGGATCTCCTCCAGCGTCCGGAACGCGGCCGCGTCCAGGTCGATCGGCGCCTCGCCGCCGGCCGCCGCGTTGATCCAGGAGGCCTCCAGGAACTCCTGCGAGGTGCGTACGAGCTCCTCGGACCGCCCCCTGATCCGCTCCGGATCGCACACGAACACCGCGGACCTGATCGGCAGGTGGTCGAGCAGCAGGTCCATCTCCCCGGCCAGCACCGGCGCGAACGCCTCCATGCCCTCGACCGCCGAGCCTTCGGCGAGCTGGTCGAGCACCTCGGCCAGCGCCGGGTGCTCCTCGGCCAGCTCCCGCGCCTTGGCCCTGACCTCGTCCGTCAGCAGCAGCTCACGGCACGGCGGCGCGAACAGCCCGTCCTCGGCCGCCTCCAGCGAGCGCTGGTCGGCCACCTTGAACCAGCGGATCTCCTCGACCGTGTCACCCCAGAACTCCAGCCGCAGCGGATGCTCCTCGGTCGGCGGGAACACGTCGAGCAGCCCGCCGCGCACGGCCACCTCGCCGCGCTTCTCCACCATGTCCACCCGGTGGTAGCCGTTGGTGACGAGCGCCTCCACCACGTCTTCGAGGTCGGCGTCGTCGCCCGCGCGCAACCTGATCGGCTCCAGGTCGCCCAGGCCCTTCACGATCGGCTGCAGCAGCGCCCTGACCGGCGTCACGATCACGCTGAGCGGCCCGGCCGCGGTGTCGCCCGCGACCGGGTGCGCCAGTCTCCTGAGGACGGCCAGCCGCTGCCCCACGGTGTCGCTGCGCGGCGAGAGCCGCTCATGCGGCAGCGTCTCCCATGCCGGGAACACCGCCACGGAGTTGGGCTCGATCAGGCTCGTCAGCGCCGCGGCGAGGTCTTCGGCCTCGCGCCCGGTGGCGGTGACCGCGAGCACGGTCCGCTGGTCGTGTGCGGCCAGCGCGGCCACGCCGAACGGCCGTAGCGCGGACGGCGCGATCAGCGAGACGTCGCCGCCCTCTTCGAGAGCGGCGGTCAGCTTCGGGTCAGCGCGAACAAGGTCAAGAAGTCCGGAAAGACTCATCAGATACGCCCACAGCCCCAGATTGCGGCAACACGATTACCCCCGGCCGTCTCAGGTCGCGGGGGTTCCTCTTCAAAGGGTACTCGCCGCGGGAGTCAGCCGACTCTGTAACCAGGCACGGAGGGCCAGCGCACGGTGAGGACGGTGGAGGACTCCTCGGCGCGCCACGAATGGTCGACACCCTCGCCCCACACCACGTAGTCGCCCGGCTCGGGCCATCAGCACGCTGCGGCCCGGCAACTCGACCCAGAACCGGCCGCTGATGAGAACCAGCAGAGCGGACACCGCCGCCTTCCCCCGCTCAGGTCGCTGGGCGGCTTGACGTGGCCGAGCAGCCGGCCCTCGGTCGCCGATCGCCTCCACTCCCGCGTTCCCCACGTAGATGTGGTCGCTCGCGGGCTAGAACGCCGGCAGGCGGGGAAATGCCTTACTGATACCGACCGAGTGACTACTGTAGGTGACATGTCTGAGGTGCGATCTGTCGCCCAGCGAGGCGATCTCTTCGAGCAGCGACTCCGCGAGCACTGGACCGGCCAGCTCGGCAGGCGGCTCGACGTCCTGGTCGCCGGCTGCGCCCACGACGAACCGCTGACGCTGGAGCGGATCGAGACCAGGGCCACCGGAGTCGACGAGGACCACCCCGCGGTCAGGGCAATCCTGGACGAGCGGGCCGACCTGGTCGCGTGGTCGCTGGGCGACCTGCGCGGCGTGCCGCTGCCGCCCAGGTCCTACGACGTGATCCAGCTGTCGTTCCTGCTGGAGCGGGTCAGGCACGCCGAGCTCATCTTCGACCGGCTCCTGCAGGCCCTGCGCCCTGGCGGGGTGGTGCTGCTGCGCATGCGCGACCGCAGGTCCGCCTACGGCCTCCTCGACCGGATCACGCCGTCGTGGTTGCGCCGCCTGCTCTGGCGCCCGCTCGTGACCCCGGGCACCCCGGGTCCGCTGCCGAAGGTGTACGAGCCGCTGGCGTCGAGCGACGGCATGCACGCGTTCTGTCTCAGCCGCGGCCTGATGATCACTGACGACGAGCGCAACGTCAGCGGCGCGGCCCGTGCGAGTAGGATCGCCTGCGCGGCGGTCAGGGCCGTTTCGAGCCTGACCAGCGGCCGCTACCCCGCCTCCCACGACGAGATCACGATGGTGATCAGGAAACCGCAGCACCACTTCGCCCGGGTCATCTAGCGACACATCGGCATCAGTGGGTAAGCTTGCTTCCCTACCAATTCAATCGGAATAGTTGGGATGCAGGAAACGTGGAGTGGACCCCCGAGCCGCATGAGCTGGCCGACCTCGAGCTGCTGCTCTCCGGGGCGTTCGGCCCGCTGACCGGGTTCCTGGGCCACGACGATCTCCACGCGGTGCACGAACGCGGCACGCTCGCCGACGGCACCCCGTGGCCCGCGCCCGTCACGCTCCATCTGCCCGTCGACGTCTCCCCCGGCGTCGAGGTCACGCTGCTCGACCCGGAGCGGCTGCCGCTCGCGGTGCTCACGGTGACCGCGCAGGAGGCCGACGGGCTGACCTCCGGGCCCGTCAAGGCCCTCGGCACGCCGGAGCACGGGCCGTTCGCGCGCCTGCGGCGCACCCCCGCCGACGTGAAGGAGGAGCTCGGCGGGCGTCCCGCGCTCGCCGTCACCATGCGGGGCCCTCTCGACGACCTCTCCGAGATCGTCGCCACCGCGAAGGAACTCGACGCGGTGATCATGCTGCTCCCCCTCTCGTACGGCGAGCCCGGCCCCGCGGTCGTGCGCGCCGCGCTGCGCGCCAAGGAGCAGCTCCCCGACGGCGCCATCGTCGTCTCCGTGCCCCTGGCGCCGCGCGCCGAACCCGAGATCGACCTTGAGCTGCGCGAGCACGTCGCCACCGCCTACGGCGCGGCCGAGCACCTGGCCGGGCCGGAGCCGGTGAGCATCCCCGGGCCGCCGCACCGGCGCGGGATCGTGGTGTTCTTCACCGGCCTGTCAGGGTCGGGCAAGTCCACGATCGCCCGCGGCCTGCGTGACGCGCTGCTGGAGCTCGGCACCCGCACGGTGACCTACCTCGACGGCGACGTGGTGCGGCAGCTGCTGTCCAAGGGCCTGACGTTCTCCAAGAGCGACCGCGACCTCAACATCCGGCGCATCGGCTTCGTGGCCGCCGAGGCCGCCCGCCACGGCGGCCTGGCCATCTGCGCGCCCATCGCCCCCTACGCGGCCACCCGCGCGGAGGTGCGCGAGATGGTCGAGTCGGTCGGCGCCGACTTCCTGCTCGTGCACGTCGCGACGCCGCTGGAGGAGTGCGAGCGGCGCGACCGCAAGGGCCTGTACGCCAAGGCCCGCGCCGGGCTCATCCCCGAGTTCACCGGCATCTCCGACCCGTACGAGGAGCCGGACGACGCCGACCTGATGATCGACACCACGCACATCTCGATCGACGCGGCCGTCTCCCAGGTCCTGGGGACGCTGCGGTCTGGAGGCTGGATCCGTTGATCGATTTCCCCCTGATCGGCGGGTCCTTCCTCGTCGCGATCGTGGTCGGGCTGACCGGGATGGGCGGCGGGGCGTTGATGACGCCGATGATGATGTTGTTCTTCAACGTGCCGCCGCTGGCCGCCGTCTCCAGCGACCTGGTGGCCTCGGCCGTGATGAAGCCGGTGGGCAGCGTCGTGCACCTGCGGCGCGGCACGGTCAACCTGCGTCTGGTGGGCTGGTTGTGCGCGGGGTCGGTGCCGACCGCGTTCTGCGGGGTGTTCCTGGCCCGGGCGTTCGCGGTCAGCGACGCCGTCAAGTACGCCCTGGGCGTGGCGCTGCTGCTGGCCGTGGCGGGCATGGCGCTCAAGGCGTGGCTCGGGACGCGGGGAGGGACGTCGAGCACGCATGACATCGTCGTGCGGCCAATTCCGACCCTACTGGTCGGTATGGTGGGCGGGCTGGTGGTCGGCGTCTCCTCCGTCGGCTCGGGGTCATTGATCATCGTGGCCCTGCTCGTGCTCTATCCGGCGCTCAAGGCCAACCAGCTCGTCGGCACCGACCTGGTGCAGGCCGTGCCGCTGGTCACCGCGGCCGCGCTCGGTCACCTGCTGTTCGGCGACTTCCAGATGGACCTCACGGTGTCACTGCTCATCGGTTCGATCCCGGGCGTCTATCTCGGCGCCAGGATCTCCTCGCGTGCTCCGGGCGGGCTGATCAGAGCCCTGCTGGCGATCGTGCTGCTCGCCTCGGCTCTGAAGCTCCTCGACGCGAGCAACACGCTCACCGTCTGGGCACTCGTGGCCGCCACGGCCGTCACCGTCGCGGGCTGGAGGTGGCGGCGTCGCCCCAGCGACCAGGCCGCCTCCCCAAGCGAGACCGTGAGCACGCACTAGGCGCATCGACCGCGGGCGCCGCGCCCTTCCCCCAACAGGAACCTCGAAGCATCCCCCAAGGAATCCCGAGGCGAAGTGCGGCGGAACTGGGGCTACGGGCGCGGCACGGGGGTCGAGCGGAAGTATCGATCGCGCGCGAGCCGGGTGAACGCCCGGCCGGCCTCGGCGTTGGAGTCGAAACTGGTGTCGCCGCGCGGCGCCCGCGGCGAGTCGAAGTACAGCAGCGCCTTGATCTGGGGATACCGCTTGACCTGCCGCCGCACCGACTCGAAGAACTTCCGTTTGAACCCGGGATCCCTGGACCGCTCGAACACCCCCCACTCGGCCACCATGACCGGCTTGCCGGGGAACCGCAGCTGCATCCACCGGTAGAAGCCCGGCCACTGCGCGTATTCCTCGCGCGTCTTGTTGACGAGCCCGTCGAAGTTCTGGACCCGGTCGTCGGCGTAGGGGTCCATGGCCACCCAGTCCACCACGTCGTCCCCCGGGTAGAGCTCCTCGAACCACGACTCGGCCGCCCAGTTGGGCGCCCCCATGTACGTCATGACCGTGACCGCGTTCCGCACGCCCTGCTCGCGCAGCCGAAGCACGACGTACCGGTACATCGCCGCGTAGTCGGCGGCCCGCATGCCGGACCCGGACGAGGTGTCCACGTCGTTCTCCGGCTCGTGGTGGATGGTGAGGAAGAACCGCTCGGGGAAGGTGCGCCTGAGGTATCCGGCCAGCCGGTCGATCCTGCCGTCGAGCTCCCCGTCGGCGATCTCGGCCCACGTGTGGTCGAACGAGGGCTTCCAGTTGATCAGGAGCAGCCGCGGCCGCGCCGGATCGCGGGCCAGCCGCAGCTCCGCCTCGGTGGGGAACAACTCGCTGCCCCGGTGGTAGACGTGCAGCACGTCGGCGGTGGCGCCCATGCGCGCCTCGGCGCCGCGCAGCGCCTCATCGACCGGGGCGCCGGTGAAGACCTCGGGCGCCAGCCCCCACCACGCGCCGCACGACGGGATGAGCCTGGCGGTGGCCGTGCAGGCCGGCGCCCCCGCGATCTTGTCCTTGGCCGGCGGCGCGACCGGCACCCGTACGTCGGAGCCCTCCGCGCCGGAGCAGGCGGCCAGCGCCGCCATCACGACGAGTCCGGTCGTTCTATGAGTAATTCCCCGTAGCAGCAAAGCCGTTCAACCCCCTTGTCGAAGGACCCCCGCCTTGTCACACCTGAACCTTGCCATGTCATTGCCGGTGGCGTGGAAGTCTTCGCAGTTCACGCAAGGGAACAATGCGCCCCGATTTTCCCGCTATTTCGTTTTATTACGGCCCTTCTTTCCTGCCGCACAGGAGAAAATCTTGGGTAATCGACTTGGGTGCTGATCGTCCGGCCTATAGTGGGCGCACGCCTCGACTTGTGACGGAGAGTCGTCAACCGACGACAACCCGCACACCTTCCAGGAGACCTCCCCCATGAGCCAGTCGCCGGACGTCCAGGCCCGCCGCCCCGGCGCCGACCTGGACGAGCATCTCTCACTGCTGCGCAGGCGGTGGCTGCTCCTCGTGGGCTGCGTGGTGTTCGGCGGCACGGCCGGGCTCGCGCTGCTGCGGCTCACCCCGCCCGCCTACACCGCCGTCACGCAGGTGCACGTCATGCCGGTCGGGCCGCAGGAGCCGGGCAACCAGGTGACCGCCCGTCAGCGCGAGCCGCTCAACCTCGACACCGAGGCCCAGATCGCGCAGTCGGCCGTGGTCGCCGCCCGCGCCGCGCGGGCGCTGGGCGTCAAGGAGACCGAGCCCGCCGTGGTCACGGTGCCGCCCAACTCCGCGGTCCTGTGGATCGCGGTGACCGCCGCCGACCCCGGCGTCTGCGCCGCGCAGTCCCACGCGTACGCCGAGGCCTATCTCGCGCACCGGCGGGAGAGCGCGCTGGACGCGCTCACGGCGCAGCAGCAGACGGTGCTGGCCAAGCTCAAGCAGGTCAACGCGGGCATCGACGCGGGCATCAGAGGCCTCGGCCAGTTGTCCAAGGGCAGCCCCGAGCGGGCCATCGCGCTGCAGCGGCAGGGCGTGCTCAACCGGCAGGCCGCCAGCCTCGCGCTCAAGTACGACGCGTTGCGCACGGTCGCGGTGACGCCCGGTGCCATCATCAGCCGGGCCGCGCCGCCTTCCGCACCCAGCTCGCCCAGCCTGCCGCTCTACCTCGGCACCGGGCTGATGGCGGGGCTGCTCGCCGGCTCCGCCGCCGCCTACGCCCGCGATCGGCTGGACATGCGGCTGCGTACGGCCGCCGACGTCGAGCGGCTGACCGGTCTGCCCGTGCTGGGCGACCTCTCGGGCCCGCGTGAGAACGGTGTGGCGCACGACCTGGCCTGCGCCATCGTGGCCGCGTGCCCGGGCAAGCGGCTGCTCGTCCAGACGCTGCCTGCCGGCCTCGGCGACTCGTTCGCGGCCGAGCCGCTCGAGGTCCGCGCGCCGCTGTCGGTGCTCGACGGCTCCGACGTACGCGACCTGGCGAGGGCCGACGCGGCCCTGCTGCTGGTGGGGCTCGGCCGGGCCACGGCGGACCAGGTCACGGCCGCCGCGGGCCGGTTGGGCCGGCACGACGTGCCCGTCATCGGCGTGGTGACGGCCGGCGACGCGGCGCCGGCGTTCGTACCGCTGCTGGAGCCGCGCCCGCACACCCCGCTGGGCAAGCTCGTGGCCACCGGCGAGTTCGGAGTGAGCGTGTCGGCGGAGACCACGCCCATGCAGGCGCTGCGCCAGAGCCGCCCCGGCCAGCCGACGTGAGAGGACCCGCCTGGCCCATCGCGGCGTTGCTGGTCGGCTACCCGGTCTGGTGGGCGCTCGGGTTCGGCGGGCTGTCGGTGGTCGTCCTGGCCGTGCCGATGGCGGTGCTGCTGTGGCGGCGCCGCCCGATCAGGGTGCCGCCCGGGTTCGGGTTGTGGTTGCTGCTGCTCGCCGGCTACCTGGTGAGCGGCATCATGCTGGCCGAGACGCCGCCGGGCACGTACGGCGAGCTCGGCCCCGGCCGGATCGTCGGCTACACCATGCGGCTGGCGTTGTACACGGCCGTCCTGATCATGGTCCTCTACCTCGGCAACCTGACCGAACGCGAGCTGCCGCAACTACGCCTGGTCCGCATGCTCGGCGTGTTGTTCGTCACGACGGTGGCGGGCGGGCTGCTCGGCGTGTTCCTGCCCGGGTTCTCCTACACCTCGCCGGTCGAGTGGCTGTTGCCGCGCTGGCTGGGCGACAACCCGTTCGTCCAGAACCTGATCCATCCCACGGCCGCCCAGACGCAGAAGGTGCTCGGCTACGCCATGCCCAGGCCGGAGGCCCCGTTCGAGTGGGCGAACGCGTGGGGCAGCAACGTGTCCGTGCTGCTCGTCTGGGCCGTGGTCGGCTGGTGGGTGTACGGCGGGCCGCGGCACAAGCTCTTCGTGGCCGCCGTGATCGCCCTGGCCGCGGTCCCCATCGTGTACTCGCTCAACCGCGGCCTGTGGATCGGCCTCGGCCTGGCGGTCCTCTACGTGATCGTCCGCGTGGGAGGGCGCACCAGGGTGGCGTTGTGCGGGGCGGTGGCGGCGGCGACGCTGGCGTTCGCGCTGAGCCCGCTCGCGCCGCTCGTCGCGCAGCGGCTGGACAAACCGCACTCGAACGACATCAGGGCCTTCACCGTGACCGCCACCCTCGCGGCCGCCCGGCACTCGCCGGTGATCGGCTACGGCAACACCCGCAACGCGATGGGCAACCACCGCACGATCACCACGGGCCGTACCGACTGGTGCACGACCTGCGGCCACCCACCGCTCGGCAGCGACGGGCAACTCTGGCTGCTGATCATCACGCAGGGCGTCACGGGGGCGGCCTTGTACGTGGCGTTCTTCCTCCGCGCGGTCCGCCGCCACTGGTCCGACCGCAGCCCCATCGGGCTGGCGGGGGTGCTGGTGATGGGGCTCGTCCTGCTCTACATGTTCGTCTACGACGGCCTGGTCACGCCGCTCGGCCTTTACCTCGTCTCCTTCGCCCTTCTTTGGAGGAACGCATGATCCTTGGAGGGACGCGTGAGTGACGCCGCAACCCGCCTCGACTACCTCTCGGAGACCGTCCGGTTGTTGTATCCGGGGCCTGGCTCGCCCCGGGCGTACACCCTCCTGCCGCACGCCGCCGTGCCCCGCCGGCTGGCGCCGCGCCGGTGGTGGCACCTGTGGTCCCCGGTCGTGGTGCCGGGTGCGGGGTCGATCACGGCGCATTTGAGCGAGGTGTTCGACCGGCCGGTGGAGACCGTTCTTCACGTACGTCCCGCACGGCGGGCCAACCGCAAGCCGATCCTCGAGGTGCGCTCCGGAGGGCGGCCGCTGGCGTTCGTGAAGATCGGCGACAGCGCGCGGGCCCGCGAGCTGATCACTTCCGAGACGGCGGCCCTCCGCAGGCTGGCCGGCCTCGGGCTGAGGACCGTGACCCCGCCCGCGGTGCTCCACCACGGCGACTGGCGAGGGCTGGCGGTGCTGGCGCTGTCGCCGCTGCCGGTGCGGCGCCGGCGCGTGCCGCGCCCGCTGCTGTTCGCCGCGGTCAAGGAGATCGCGCGTACCGGCGGGCCGAGCCCGGCCTGGCACGGGGACTTCGCGCCCTGGAACGTGTGCCCGGCCCCCGACGGACGGCTGCTCGTATGGGACTGGGAGCGCTACGAGGTCGGCGTGCCCTACGGGTTCGACGCCGTACACCACTTCTTCCAGCGGGCGCTGCGCAGGATGGATCCGCCCGCCGCCGCCCGGGCGTGCGTGGCGCGGGCGGCACGCGAGCTGGCTCCCCTGGGGCTGTCGGGGGCCACGGCCAGGCAGACCGCGCTGCGGTACCTCATCGCGCTGGCCGACCGGCACGCCACGGACGGGCACACGCCGCTCGGGCCGCCGGAGAGCTGGCTCAATCCGGCCGTCGACCATGAGGAGTTGCTCACATGAGGACCACCAAACGGTCCGCGCTGTCGCTGTCACGGGGCGCGGGCAGGCTGACGTCCGGGGCGCGGGTGTTGCCGTCGTTCCTGATCGTGGGGGCGCAGCGGTGCGGCACCACGTCCCTGTACCGGGCGCTGGCGCACCATCCGCTGCTGCTCAAGCCGGTGCTGCACAAGGGCGTGCACTACTTCGACGTCGGCTACCGGCGCGGGATCTCCTGGTACCAGGGGCATTTCCCGCTGCGGGTCGGGGCGGCACTGCTCGAGCGCCGGTACGACGGCCGGGCGTTGGCGTTCGAGTCGTCCCCCTATTACCTGTTCCATCCGCTCGCCGGCGAGCGGATCGCGGCCGACCTGCCTGATGTGAAGCTAATCGTGCTGGTACGCGATCCGGTGGAGCGGGCCTGCTCGGCCCATGCCCACGAGCTGGCCCGGGGGTTCGAGAAGGAATCGCACTTCGAGTACGCGGTCGAGCTGGAGGCGGGGCGGCTGGCGGAGGCCGAGGAGCTGCTGCGTGCGTCGCCTCATACGCTGCACCACTCGCACCGCCACCATGCGTACGTGGCCCGGGGCCGCTACGCCGACCAACTGGACCGGCTGGAGCCGCTGTTCGGGCGGGACCGGATCCTGGTGCTGGACAGCCATCGTTTCTTCCGCGACCCCGGGCCGGTTTACGACCGCGTGCTGGAGTTCCTGGGGGTGCCGCATCTGGGGTATCCGGTGTTCGAACAGCACAACGGGCGGGCATTGCCGCGGCCGGTGCCTCGTGCGCTCGGGGGGGCGCTGCGGGAGCGGTTCGAGCCGTACGACGCGCGGCTGGTGCGGTGGCTGGGCGAGGAGCCGTCATGGCGGCGCTGACCCGGGGGCGGATCGCGCGGCTGGCCCGGCGCGGCCGGCTTGCCAAGCAGGCTCAAGGTGGGATCGAGGGGCCGGGGCGGGCC
>NZ_VCKY01000409.1 GCF_005889735.1 Nonomuraea turkmeniaca | reverse complement strand
TATGCTTTGTGGTCAAGTCCTCGGCCTATTAGTACCGGTCAGCTCCACACGTTACCGCGCTTCCACCTCCGGCCTATCAACCCCATCGTCTATAGGGGGCCTTACCCCTTCACAGGGTGGGAGACCTCATCTCAAGGCGAGCTTCCCGCTTAGATGCTTTCAGCGGTTATCCCTTCCGAACGTAGCCAACCAGCCGTGCATCTGGCGATACAACTGGCACACCAGAGGTTCGTCCGTCCCGGTCCTCTCGTACTAGGGACAGCCCCTTTCAAGTCTCCTGCGCGCGCAGCGGATAGGGACCGAACTGTCTCGCGACGTTCTAAACCCAGCTCGCGTACCGCTTTAATGGGCGAACAGCCCAACCCTTGGGACCTACTCCAGCCCCAGGATGCGACGAGCCGACATCGAGGTGCCAAACCATCCCGTCGATATGGACTCTTGGGGAAGATCAGCCTGTTATCCCCGGGGTACCTTTTAGCCGTTGAGCGACACCGCTTCCACATGCCGATGCCGGATCACTAGTCCCAGCTTTCGCTCCTGCTCGACCCGTCAGTCTCACAGTCAAGCTCCCTTGTGCACTTACACTCGACACCTGATTGCCAACCAGGCTGAGGGAACCTTTGGGCGCCTCCGTTACTCTTTAGGAGGCAACCGCCCCAGTTAAACTACCCACCAGACACTGTCCCCGATCCGGATCACGGACCAGGGTTAGACGTTCAAAACGACCAGAGTGGTATTTCACCAATGACTCCACCCGAACTAGCGTCCGAGCTTCCCAGTCTCCCACCTATCCTACACAAGACGCTCCAAACGCCAATGTCAAGCTGTAGTGAAGGTCCCGGGGTCTTTCCGTCCTGCTGCGCGTAACGAGCATCTTTACTCGTAGTGCAATTTCGCCGGGTCTGCGGTTGAGACAGCGGGGAAGTCGTTACGCCATTCGTGCAGGTCGGAACTTACCCGACAAGGAATTTCGCTACCTTAGGATGGTTATAGTTACCACCGCCGTTTACCGGCGCTTAAGTTCTCACCTTCGCCAGCTTGCGCTGACTAAGCGGTCCCCTTAACGTTCCGGCACCGGGCAGGCGTCAGTCCGTATACATCGTCTTACGACTTCGCACGGACCTGTGTTTTTAGTAAACAGTCGCTTCCCCCTGGCCACTGCGACCCCCACCAGCTCACAAAGCTAGTCTGATCACCAGCAGAGGTCCCCCTTCTCCCGAAGTTACGGGGGCAATTTGCCGAGTTCCTTAACCACAGTTCACCCGATCGCCTTAGTATTCTCTACCTGACCACCTGAGTCGGTTTAGGGTACGGGCCGCCACAACACTCGCTAGAGGCTTTTCTCGGCAGCATAGGATCATCCACTTCACCACAATCGGCTCGGCATCACATCTCAGGCAAAAGGAACGCGGATTTGCCTACGTTCCGCCCTACATGCTTACCCCAGGACAACCATCGCCTGGGCTGGACTACCTTCCTGCGTCACCCCATCGCTTACCTACTACCCGATCGGATCGAGCGTTCAGCCTCACCCCTAGTCCCGAAGGACATCAGAGGACTTAAGGACTCTTAGCATCACGAGGTTCAATATGGGCGCGTTGAAGCGGGTACGGGAATATCAACCCGTTGTCCATCGACTACGCCTGTCGGCCTCGCCTTAGGTCCCGACTTACCCTGGGCGGATTAGCCTGCCCCAGGAACCCTTGGTCATCCGGCGCGAGGGTTTCTCACCCTCGATTCGCTACTCATGCCTGCATTCTCACTCGCACAGCCTCCACAACTAGATCACTCTGCTGCTTCACCGGCTGCACGACGCTCCCCTACCCACCAACAACGCTTGGCTGTCAGTGCCACGACTTCGGCGGTGTGCTTGAGCCCCGCTACATTGTCGGCGCAGAATCACTTGACCAGTGAGCTATTACGCACTCTTTCAAGGGTGGCTGCTTCTAAGCCAACCTCCTGGTTGTCTCTGCGACTCCACATCCTTTCCCACTTAGCACACGCTTAGGGGCCTTAGTCGGTGATCTGGGCTGTTTCCCTCTCGACTACGAACCTTATCGCCCGCAGTCTCACTGCCACGCTCTCACTTACCGGCATTCGGAGTTTGGCTGACGTCAGTAACCTTGTCGGGCCCATCGGCCATCCAGTGCTCTACCTCCGGCAAGAAACACGCAACGCTGCACCTAAATGCATTTCGGGGAGAACCAGCTATCACGGAGTTTGATTGGCCTTTCACCCCTACACACAGATCATCCCCCAGGTTTTCAACCCTGGTGGGTTCGGTCCTCCACCCAGTCTTACCTGAGCTTCAACCTGCCCATGCGTAGATCACTCCGCTTCGGGTCTACAGCATGCGACTCAAACGCCCTCTTCAGACTCGCTTTCGCTACGGCTCCCCCACACGGGTTAACCTCGCCACACACCATAACTCGCAGGCTCATTCTTCAAAAGGCACGCAGTCACATCACAGCCGAAACAAGTCCGGCTAAGCTCCTACGGCTTGTAGGCACACGGTTTCAGGTACTATTTCACAACCCCTCACCGGGGCACTTTTCACCTTTCCCTCACGGTACTCGTGCACTATCGGTCATCAGGGAGTATTTAGGCTTACCAGGTGGTCCTGGCAGATTCACACAGGATTTCTCGGGCCCCGTGCTACTTGGGATCCCCTCAAGAAGTCCGCCCAATTTCGCCTACCCGGCTCTCACGGTCTACGGCGCCCCTTCCCAGAGGCTTCAACTATCAGACGGATTTATCACTCCTTGGCCGATCGGCAGATCGACCCAGAGGGTCCCACGACCCCGGACATGCAACACCTGCCGGCTATCACACACGCCCGGTTTAGCCTCATCCGCTTTCGCTCACCACTACTCACGGAATCACTCTTGTTTTCTCTTCCTACGGGTACTGAGATGTTTCACTTCCCCGCGTTACCACCAACCGCCCTATACATTCAAGCGGAGGCAACACCACATGACTGGTGCTAGGTTTCCCCATTCGGACATCCCCGGATCAACGTCTGGTTGGCGACTCCCCGAGGCTTAACGCAGCCTCCCACGTCCTTCATCGGCTCCTGATGCCAAGGCATCCACCGTGTGCCCTAAAAAACTTGGCCACAAAGATGCTCGCGTCCACTATGCAAATCTCAAACAACAAACAGCAACCAGCTCCCACCCCACAACCGTGAGATGATCGCTGGCCCTGTGTCCGAAGAAGCCGAGCAATCATGCCCGTTCCTTCAGGACCCAACAGTGTGTCCAACCAACCCGAACCCCACGACCAGGTGTTCCCACTCCCACCCCCCAAAGAGGGCGGACGGTACTGACCCGCCGGCGATCCGGCCTGGTTGAGTAGCCAGTGCTCCACTAGTGAGCTGTCACGCGTCCCGGGCGTTCGCCGAGACCGCGTGAAAGTGCTCCTTAGAAAGGAGGTGATCCAGCCGCACCTTCCGGTACGGCTACCTTGTTACGACTTCGTCCCAATCGCCAGCCCCACCTTCGACCGCTCCCCCCAGCAAGCTGGTTGGGCCACGGGCTTCGGGTGTTGCCGACTTTCGTGACGTGACGGGCGGTGTGTACAAGGCCCGGGAACGTATTCACCGCAGCGTTGCTGATCTGCGATTACTAGCGACTCCGACTTCATGGGGTCGAGTTGCAGACCCCAATCCGAACTGAGACCGGCTTTTAGGGATTCGCTCCACCTCACGGTATCGCAACCCTCTGTACCGGCCATTGTAGCATGTTTGCAGCCCAAGACATAAGGGGCATGATGACTTGACGTCATCCCCACCTTCCTCCGAGTTGACCCCGGCAGTCCCCCATGAGTCCCCACCACCCCCGAAGAGGCGTGCTGGCAACATGGAGCAAGGGTTGCGCTCGTTGCGGGACTTAACCCAACATCTCACGACACGAGCTGACGACAGCCATGCACCACCTGTCACCCAGTCCGAAGAAGCCCACATCTCTGCAGGTGTCCGGGTGATGTCAAACCTTGGTAAGGTTCTTCGCGTTGCGTCGAATTAAGCAACATGCTCCGCCGCTTGTGCGGGCCCCCGTCAATTCCTTTGAGTTTTAGCCTTGCGGCCGTACTCCCCAGGCGGGGCGCTTAATGCGTTAGCTCCGGCACGGAGATCGTGGAAGATCCCCACACCTAGCGCCCAACGTTTACAGCGTGGACTACCAGGGTATCTAATCCTGTTCGCTCCCCACGCTTTCGCTCCTCAGCGTCAGGTAAGGCCCAGCAAGCCGCCTTCGCCACCGGTGTTCCTCCTGATATCTGCGCATTTCACCGCTACACCAGGAATTCCACTTGCCCCTGCCTACCTCTAGCCGGCCCGTATCCACCGCAGACCCGCAGTTAAGCTGCGGGCTTTCACGGCAGACGCGACCAGCCACCTACGAGCTCTTTACGCCCAATAATTCCGGACAACGCTTGCGCCCTACGTATTACCGCGGCTGCTGGCACGTAGTTAGCCGGCGCTTCTTCTGCAGGTACACGTCAACTTCGTCCCTGCTGAAAGAGGTTTACAACCCGAAGGCCGTCATCCCCCACGCGGCGTCGCTGCGTCAGGCTTCCGCCCATTGCGCAATATTCCCCACTGCTGCCTCCCGTAGGAGTCTGGGCCGTGTCTCAGTCCCAGTGTGGCCGGTCGCCCTCTCAGGCCGGCTACCCGTCGTCGCCTTGGTAGGCCACTACCCCACCAACAAGCTGATAGGCCGCGAGCCCATCCCCAACCGAAAAACTTTCCACCACCATCCGATGCCGAAGGCGGTCATATCCGGTATTAGACCCAGTTTCCCAGGCTTATCCCAGAGTCAGGGGCAGGTTGCTCACGTGTTACTCACCCGTTCGCCGCTCGAGTACCCCGAAGGGCCTTTCCGCTCGACTTGCATGTGTTAAGCACGCCGCCAGCGTTCGTCCTGAGCCAGGATCAAACTCTCCAAACAATGAACATGTCCGGACAGATCTGTCCAAGCAAAACCGTCAAAAATGACGGGGTCATACATGTGATGATGCACATGCACTGGCTTT
>NZ_VCKY01000408.1 GCF_005889735.1 Nonomuraea turkmeniaca | reverse complement strand
CAGCTACACCGTCCCCGGGCCGATGGGCGGTTCGCCGGGCATCCCCTCGGTGATCGGCTCGCCGGGCGTCGGCGGCGGTCAATCCGCACTGCTCGCCTCCGGCGGCCGCATCGCCGGCGGGACACCGGGCGGCATGCCCTTCATGCCGTTCATGGGAGGAGCCGGTGGCGACGGGCAAGGCGACCTGGAGCGGAACACGTACATGCCGGAAGACGCGAGCGCCTGGACGGTCGGCAATGAGACGACGGAACCTGTGATCGGATGACGAACAACGGCGGCTCGGGATTCCAGCTGTCATCGGGCATCTCCTTCACCGAGGAGGAGCTCGCAAACGGCGCCAACAAGATCGCCCCAGAGGTCGACCGCGTCGATGGGCTCAAGCAGCAGACCGGCGGTCTGGGCGTGCCCTTCCCGCACTTCGGCGTGGTCGGCATGGGCATTCATAGCGTCCATGAAGATGCGATCGACCAGCAAAGCGATGCGCTGGAAAGGGCTCGCAAGGCGCTGGAGACCTGGATGCCGGCCCTCACCGCAGCCGACGAGAACTACCGTGAGGCAGAAGACGACAGCGGGGCAGTCGACCTCGACGGGTTGGGGGATCTCGGCGGCGCAGGTGATCTCGGCGGCGCAGGTGATCTCGGCGGTCTGAACCCGGACCTGCCCACCGGCGCGGGCGACCTGCCCGGCATGCCGGACACCGGCCTGCCGGAAACTCCCGACGGCACGCTGCCGGATGGCACGCTGCCCGACGGCCAGCTCCCGGGAGGAGGGGACCTTCCCGGAAGCGATCTGCCCGGTACCGACCTGCCCGGCACCGACCTGCCCCAGCAGAACCTGCCGACCACCGACCCGGCGGACACGAAAGTCCCCGACATCGACTCGGCGCTCAACAACCCGGCCAAGACCGACCTCTCGTCCTACCAACCCACAACCCCGCAGATCCCGAACAACCTGTCGACCGTGGACCCCGCCGGCCTGGGCACTCGTACGGGCCCCAGCTCATTCGGCCCCGGGTCCGGCCTGGGAGCGGGCGGCGTCGGCCCGAATGGCGGCATCCCTGGCGGCGGGGCCGGATTGCGCGGAGCGGGCGGGTCGGGCATGCCGATGATGCCGTTCATGCCGATGGGCGGCGCGGGCGCGGGCGGCGACCAGGAACGCGACCGCGACAAGAGCGTCGGGCTCGCCGAGGACGAGGGCGTCTGGGGCGGCGACGAGGATATCGCACCCCAGGTGATCGGGCAGGAGGACCTGTGAGCGTCTACAAGGAGACCTACATGGCGGCCACGGCAACGGCCGAGGTCGCCACTGCCATGATCTTGAGGCCGTGGGCGCTCTATGTCGTCGCCGCCATCGGCACCATGATCTCCGATCCCGAGGGCATGGCGGAGTCGGCCGGGGGCTGGCGTACGGACGAGCTCGTAACGCTGGGTGAGCAGCTCGACCAGCTCAAGACCCAGCTCCAGGAGCAAGGGACGTGGGAGGGAAGCGCGTTCGACGCCTTCGAGACCGTCCATACGAGTTTCAAGAACTCGATCAACGATCTCAACGAGGCCCGGAACAACACCGGCGACGCGGTCGACTCGGCGGCCGGTTTCTACAGAGTCGGCGCCATCGTCTGCTCGGCTGTCGCCGGCGCCATGCTGGCGTTCGGGATCTGGAAAATGTTCATGAGGTCCAATCCGGCGACCGCCGTGACCGCGGAGGTGGTGGACGTCGCCGTCGGCAGGGCCGCTACCTCCACGATCGGGACCGTGGTCAAGAGACATGCCATGGTGGCCGGCGGCATGGCCATGGTCCTGGCCGCCGTCGTGCAGCAGTCCAAGATGACCGGCAAGATCTTCCCCACGCTCGAAGCCATGCCGACCGCGATGACCTCCGGCGGTTCGACGTTCACGAGCGATGGCATGACCTACGAGGAGGACATGGGCGCCCTCACCCCGAAAATGGACGACTCCGTGGCGGAGACCGGCGGCTTCCCGGTCTAGTAGGGGGTGTCACCGCGTCGGCTGGATGGCCTGCATGTCCTGCACGGGCGTCCTGGCCGCCGCCGGGTCCAGCGCGGGGCCGTCGGGGATCAGCCGCAGCAGGTGGGCGGGCACCGGTGCGACGTCCGTCGCCTCGTACCCCAGCTTGCCTATCACGTCCGCCGCGGTCAGCTGGAACCTTTTGCCCTGGTCCGTGATGAGCGAGAACTGCTGCACCGCCGACAGTTGCCCGTCGGCCGGCAGGGTGCCGGCCAGCACCGCGCTGCCCGGTGGGAGCAGCACCTGATCGACCTTGTCCGAGCCGGCGCTCACCGTCGGCGCCGGGATGCGGACCTTGCTGCCGGTGGTCAGCACGGCCCTGGTCGAGCCCTTCGCGGTGTTCGCGTACACGGCGCAGAGCGGGGCCGACACGCCGGGCGCACGGAAGCGCGGCATGGTGGCGGGCAGGCCGCTGTTCAGCATGCTGCGCGCCGAGGCCTTGGTCGCGTTGGCGCTCGCCGCGTCGATCGGCGTCTCGCGGACCGGGCTGTTGCCGTAGGCGGCCTTGCTGGCCGGGTCCTGGAGCAGGAGCAGCGCCTGGGTGTTACTGATCGGCGCGAGGCCGTCGGCCAGCAGGACGTACCAGCGTTCGCTCGAGCCCGCCACGGACGCCACCTTGTACACGTGTCCGACCCTGGCCGCCTTTCCGCCGGGACCGACGGTCTTCTTGCCGTGCTGGGGGATCTTGGGAGCCGCGAAGTCGACGCCCGCGGGGATGGCGTTGATCCACGAGGCGGGCACACGACGCGGCGTCTGGTCGGTGAATCGGTTCAGGTTCGCCGCCCGCAGGCGCTGGTTGGCCCAGAGCACCCAGCTCTGCTGGCCGTCGTTGACGACCAGCGCCTCGCCGGCCACGGGCGTCCCGCCGATGTCGGTCCCGGCGACGAGCGTCACGAACGGCTTGGGTACGCCGGAGGCATCGGCCCCCTCGACCACGCACGCCGACCACGGGGCCTTGACCAGTCGCTCCCGCTTGGGCAACGAGTCGGGCGCCCCCTGGATGCCCACCTTCTGCCCGCGGGCGAACCCGGCCAGGGACTCCGCGGACACCGTTCTGACCTTGACGTCCTCGTTGTCGAGCATCAACCGCGCGGAGACGTAATTGGCCACCGGCTGCAGCCTTCCGCTCTGCTGGTTGTAGACGTACGAGGCCCCGGTCTCCTCCTCGATCAGCAGTTGACCGGCATCCGTCAGCTTGGTGGCGTTCCCCGGGCTGAGCAGTCCCCAGATCCCGAACCCGGCGACGATCAGGACCGCGATCAGCAGGCCCGCGAACGTCGCCACGTTCTGCCTCCGCATGGGGGATTCCGGCACATCCGGCTCCCCTTGCAGCAGAGCCATCCCCAGGCGCTGCGTCATCAGCCGATGCGCCTGATAAAGATCCTTCTGGGTCTGCATGTTGACTAATGTTACGCATGTTGACTATGAGTTTTCTGTACGCCGAAGGAACTCCCGAGTAAGCTGCTTGATCGACTGCCGAGGGGGAAGCTCGTGGGAGAAACCCAACCACCCAGCGACTGGCCCAGCGATTGGCCGGGACTGGAAGCGGAGCGGGACGGCGTCACGTACGACGCCCAGAAGATCGCGAGCATCGCGCAGGCGTTGCGGGAGGTGATGGAGCCCATCAGCGGTAGTGGCTCCGGCGATAATCTGGGCTCGCTCCAGGATCTGAGCAGTAACGGCTCGCTGCACTACGACGTGTGCGCGCACCTGCGGAGCCTCGACAACTGGGAGGGCGGCAAGTCGTTCGCCGCCACGTTGGAGCAGAGCCACCAGACGTTCGTGGACGTCTTGGAGGAAGTCCTAGAGAACTTCACCACCGCGATCTCCCTGGTGGAGGCTGAGGCGAGCACCTACCAGGCGACGAACGCGGCAAACGAAGGCACGGTCTGATCGGCGTGGGCGAGAACAAGCAAGAGAGCCACCAGCTGAGGCCTTCGACCGCGGACTGGTCCGTCGAGACGGGCGACCGGAGCGTCGAGGAGGTCGTGACGTTCATCAGGAACTTCCCTTACCAGCGCATCCAGACGGCGTCGATCGCCTACTCCGACGCTCACTCGGTGGTCAACACCGCCAAGGAGGGGCTCAAAGAGCAGGCTGTAGCGCTCGCAAGGGTCTGGGAGGGCCCAGCCTCGGTGGAGGCCCAGAAGGCGCTCGGGGTCCTGTACGTCACTCTGGAGAAGTTGGCCAAGAAGCTGGAGGACATGGTCACCCCACTCGCGGAGTTCGACACCGTCGTGCGCAAGCATCAGGCGTTCATGGAGGACGACTGGAAGGGGTTCGCGCTGCCGGCGTGGCACTACCAAGGATTCTGGAACGCCGGCGGTTTCTGGAATGGTGGCAGCTGGAACGACAGCATGAAGGACTATTACGGCTCCTATTCCGGCTACTACAACGGGGACACCGCCACGGGCAAATGGGGATCCCCGAACAAGCAGGCCGGACTCCACCTGGAAACGTTCGGCAAGGATCTCGAGCACATCTTCAACACGATGCCGACGACGTTGGAGACCACGCTCCGGGACATCCATCTGCCGCAGGACCCGCAGGTAGACCCGGACCCGATCGACTACACGCAGTTCAACGGCGACGGCACGGGCGGCTTCACACCTACCGGGTACGGCAACACCGACCTGTCCGGAATGCCGGGAGGAACGGGTACCACGGATCCCTCCTTCGACCCGCAGAATCCGACAACGGGCCCCTGGACTCCGACCACTCCCGGAAACAACCCGTCCGGCGACCCATCGACCGGCTATCCGACCGTGCCGAACACGAACGGCCTGGACCCGAACGGTCTGGACCCCAACGGTCAGAATCCGGGTGGTCAGAACCCGGGTGGTCAGAACCCCAACTCGGGAGCGAACACGAGCCTGCAGGACTACCGGCCCACCACATCCACAGTCCCCACCGGGAACGTCCCCACCACGAATCCCTACGGCAGCTCCGGCTCGCCGTACGGGGCGGGCACATCCGGTGGCCCGGGCGGCGTGTACGGCGGAGGCAGCGGCATGGTGCCGACCGGAGGCGCGCCGGGCACCGGCGGCAAGTACGGCAACGG
>NZ_VCKY01000407.1 GCF_005889735.1 Nonomuraea turkmeniaca | reverse complement strand
ACGCCCGCCCCCACCGGCCTGGCCAGTCCCGGAGTCACCGGCCCGGCCACTCCCGGAGTCACTGGGCCGCCCGTCACGCAAACGCCGCGGCCGGTGCCCGCCGTCGTCCCCACCTGGCCGCCGGTCGAGAGACCCGATCCCAACTGCTCGCCGGCCCGGCGCCCGATCACCGTCCGGCCGATCGACCCGGCCGTCAAACGGGCCGTGGACCGGCAGTGGCGGCGGATCGAGCGATGGCTGAAGGCGAACGCGCCCCGCACGTACCGGGCCCTCGGCGGACCCGGCAGGGCGCGCACGATCGCCGTCGCCGAGTCCCAGATGGGCGTGGACTTCCCCGATGACCTGCGGGCCTCGCTGCTGCGCCACAACGGCTCGCGCGGGCACTCGGTGTTCGGCTTCTGGTTCACCGGCGCCGGCGCCCTGACCATCAGGGAGATCAGGGACACCTGGCGCTGGTTGTGCTCGTGGGACCGCACCGACCTCGGGACCGATCCCGCGACCGAATACTGGAACGGCCGGATGATCCCGTTTCTCCACTTCGCGGACCGCGACTCGGAGGACATGGAGTACGCCGTGGTCGACTCCGCCGGCGGCGCCGTCGGATGGGACGACACGATCTCCGGCATGGGCCCCCGCCTGCCGTCCTCCGACGCGCTGCTGCGGGCCGTCGCCGACGCCCTGGAGCAGGGCAAGGAGGTCGACGGCTGGCGGCCCGCGGTCAAGCGAGGCGTGCTGCGCTGGGACAACGTCGAGTCGTAGCCGTCCCGGGCGGAGTCGGGCGAGCGGCTACTTCTTCTTCTTGACCGGCTTGCCGCCGGGCAGCACCGCGGGCGGCGGGAAGCGCAGCTTGCGGATCTGCAGCGCCCGCATGGCCGCGTAGAACCCCACCCCCCGGAGCGGCTCGTTCGGCAGCTTCTCCGCCACCAGACGCTTCACCCGCCACGCCACGAAGACGGAGGTGAAGAGCACGCCCAGCATCATGATCGGCCAGCCGACCGCGACCACCAGGTTGAGCACCATCGCCCGGATCTCGATGGGCCACGGAACCCACGTGGCCAGCAGGATCACTAGCGAGAACGGCAGGAAATACTGGCTCGGCAGCCGCCGCGAGTCGACCCAGTCACGCGCGAACTTGCGCGCGGGACCCTTGTCGCGAGCGGGAAAATACCGCTCGTCACCTGCGAGCATGCCCTGGCGGGCCTTCTCGCGCTCGGTGGCCTGCTTGGCTCGCATGCTCCGATAGGCCTCTTTGCGGTCCTTCGGCGCATTGACCGGCTGGCGTCGTTTGCCTTCGGCATCCCGGCGCTTGGGTGTGGGACGACCTTTACCTTGGGGCTTAGGATCGTCAATGGGGACGGGGGTGTCGTCCACGGAGGTTTGGGAACGGCGTCGCAACACGACGTCAACCCTACCTGGACTGCAACTTAGTGACGCCCCCGTGCGTTATGCGTAGGGTAATCCCAAGGCGGCTGCGCTGCATTGGGTGACCACCAGCACGACCTAGAAGGGGACGGCCGACGCGCATGAGCGTGATGAAGAGACTTTCGATGATCTTCAAGTCCAAGGCCAACAAGGCCTTGGACAAGATGGAGGATCCGCGCGAGACCCTGGACTACTCCTATCAGCGGCAGCTGGAGCTGCTGCAGAAGGTGCGCCGGGGGGTGGCCGACGTGGCCACGTCGCGCAAGAGGGTGGAGCTGCAGATCAACGGTCTCGAGCAGTCCTCCAGGCGTCTGGAGGAGCAGGGCCGCAAGGCGCTGTCCGTGGGACGTGAGGACCTCGCCCGTGAGGCGCTGCAGCGTCGGTCCAGCCTGCAGACGCAGATGGCCGACCTCAAGGTCCAGCATGACAACCTGCAGGCCGAGGAGGAGAAGCTGACGACGGCTTCCCAGCGCCTGCAGGCCAAGGTCGACTCCTTCCGTACGAAGAAGGAGACGATCAAGGCGACCTACACCGCCGCCGAGGCGCAGACGCGCATCAACGAGGCGTTCTCCGGCATCTCGGAAGAGATGGGCGACGTCGGCCTGGCGATCCAGCGGGCCGAGGACAAGACCGCGCAGATGCAGGCCCGCGCGGGCGCCATCGACGAGCTGCTGGCCAGCGGCGCGCTCGACGACTTCACCGGCACCAAGGGCGACGACATCCAGGCCGAGCTCGACCGCATGGGCGGCGGCATGGACGTCGAGCTGGAGCTCGCCAGGATGAAGGCCGAGCTGGGCCAGGGCCCGGCGCCGAAGTCCGCCATCGAGCCGGGGCAGCCGCAGCAGCAGGCCGAGCCCCAGGCGCAGCCTCAGCAGCAGGGCCAGGGTCAGACCCAGCAGCTGCGCCAGCCCGGGGAGGGCGCATGATCGTCAGGATCATGGGCGAGGGCCAGGTGGAGATCTCCGCCGACGACATCGCCGTGCTCAACGAGCTGGACAGCGAGCTTGAGGCGGCCATCGAGATCGGCGACGAGAAGGCCTTCCGCGTCAAGCTGCACGCACTGCTCGACAAGGTGCGTCACGTGGGCAAGTCGCTGCCCGACGACAGCCTCGAGCCGTCCGAGCTGATTCTTCCCCCGGCGGACGCCTCGATCGAGGAGGTCCGGGAGATGCTGGGCGATCAGGGCCTCATCCCGGGCTGAGCCCGGCAGGACGCCGTTCGTGTCCGGCCGGCCGAAGGCACGAGCGCCGACCATGCCGGTGCTCGCACGAGGGCTGCTGTGAGCACGGCTGTTGTGAGCATTCCGACATGCCCAAGCCGCGCGTGGCGATCGCGGATCTCGACGTCCCCGACGCGTTCGCCACCGGCTTCCCCGTCGCTCCTGGGCGACGTTCGCCCAAAGTGATCTAATGATCACGTGGAGCGAAGGTTGTACGTGCTCGCGGCCTCCGCGCTCATCGTGGCGGCCGTGCTGGGCAGCGCCTGGATCACCGGCCAGTTCACCACGCCGGGAGTCGACAAGACCCACGGGTACGTCACCGAGCTGGCCGCCCGCGACCAGCCGTGGACACACCTGTTCCGGGTCAGCGACGCCCTGTCCGGCCTGGCCTGCCTGCTCGGCGTGGCACTCGTGCCCCGGGTGGAGCGTGAGTGGCCGGGCTGGCTGGCGCTGGCCGCGTACGCGCTCTTCACCATCGTCGCCGCGGTGCTCCCCCTGGACTGCGCCGCGCTGAGCGATCCCGCCTGCGGGCGGCAGGGCCTGTCCATCGCCCATCACGCGCATCTCCTGGCCGGGGCGCTCGCGACCGGCGGGGGCGTGACCGCGATGGCGCTCCTGGCGACGCGATGGCGGACCCGAACGGCGTGGCTGCTCGCCTGGCTGACACTGGCCGCCACGGCGCTCACCGCGGCCGCGCTCGCCGCCGGACGCGGCGCGGGGCTCGCGCACCGCGCACAGCTCACGCTCATCGCCGTCTGGCTGGTGTACGCCGCGCTGCGCCTGCTCGTCACCGACCGGCAGCCCCCCGGGCACGGCACGCCGCACGTCGTCGAGGAAGGCGATGGACCGGCGGTGCTCATCACCGCCGGGCCGGCGGGCGCCTGGTTCCACTGGGACGCGGTGGCCGGCCACCTGGCCGGCACCCGCCGCGTCATCCGCTTCGACCGCCCGGGGCTCGGCCTCAGCCCGCGTTCCCCGGCTCCGCCCACTCTGTACGCCGAGGTCGCCCGCCTGGCCGCGCTGGCCCCCGCCCACCCGGAGCAGGTCACCGTCGTCGCCCACGGCGTGTCCTGCTGGCATGCGGAGGCGTTCGCCCGTCTTCACCCGCTCTGCGTGGCCAAACTCGTGTTCGTCGACCCTGTATGCCCGGACGGCCGCCGGCCGCAGGCCGCCGCAAGGGCCGCCGGCAGGTGGCTGCCGGCCCTGGGCGGCACGTGGGGTGCCACCGCGGTGGCCCGCCTGGCGGGACCGGCCGCGCACCGCAGGCTCGCCGGCGTGCCCGACCCGCTCGGCGTCTACCGCATGGGCAAGGTGCCCGCGGCCGTGGCGGGGGAGTGGCTGGCCCGCCGCGACATGGCCGCCGACCTGCACCGCATCAGGGAGGACAAGCCGTTCCCCGACGTGCCGGTGACCGTGCTGTACGCCGACGGGCGGGCCGGCTGCGCGGAGCGGCTCGCCGGTGACCTCGGCGCCGAGCTCGTATACCTGCCGCGGGCCGGGCGCCGGCTCCACCTCCATGCCCCTAGGGCGATCGTGGACGCGATCTAACCCGTCATAACGGGTGACGAGGGACCGCGAGACGCACCAGAATGGCGAGAAAGGCGCCATATGTGGGAGTCGTCAATGCCGGACCTCGCGGACCCAAGGCCAGGGGATCCCGCGTCGGTGGGGAAGTACACGCTGGTCGGGCGCCTCGGTGAGGGCGGGCAGGGCATCGTCTACCTCGCCACCGCCCCGGACGGTGTCCAGGTCGCGCTCAAGTTGTTGCGCGCCGACCTGGCCGGCAACGCCGAGGCGTCGGAACGGTTCGTGCGCGAGGTGGCGATGGCCAGGCGGGTGGCGCCGTTCTGCACCGCGCAGGTCATCGAGACGGGGCTGTTCGGCGGGCGGCCGTACATCGTCAGCGAGTACATCGACGGCCCCACCCTCGCCGACGTCGTCCGCACCCAAGGGCCCCGCTCAGGCACCTCCCTGCACCGGCTCGCCATCGGCACCATCACCGCGCTGGTCGCCATCCACCAGGCCGGCATCGTGCACCGCGACTTCAAGCCGTCGAACGTGGTCCTGGCCTCCGACGGCCCCCGGGTGATCGACTTCGGCATCGCCAGGGCGCTCGACCTCAGCTCGACGCTCACCGGTACGGCGATCGGGACACCCTCGTACATGGCGCCCGAACAGCTCACCCAGTCGAGTCCCGGGCCGAAGTCAGACATGTTCGCCTGGGCGTGCACGCTGCTGTACGCGGCGTCGGGGCAGGCGCCGTTCGGGCACGACAGCCTGCCCGCGGTCGTCAACCGGATCCTGCACACCGAGCCGGACGTCGGGCCGATCGAGGACCCCGGGCTGCGGGCGCTGGTGCGGGACTGCCTGGCCAAGGACCCGTCCCGGCGGCCCGAGGCAGGAGAGGCGCTGATGCGCCTGCTCGGCCACGCCCCCGCCCCCCAGCCCCCCGG
>NZ_VCKY01000406.1 GCF_005889735.1 Nonomuraea turkmeniaca | reverse complement strand
GCCCCCCACGTAAACCCTCCAGTGCCTCCACCCCATTGGCCGCCTCACCCACCACCACCACATCAGCCACATCATCGAACGTCGCCCGCAGCCCCCTGCGAACCAACGGCTGATCGTCAACGATCACCAGACGCACGCTCATGCACCCTCTCCTCGGTAGGTAACCAGGCCCTGATCAGAAAGCCCCCATCGGTCAATGGACCACATTCGAACCCACCACCTGCCGCGACCACTCCTTCTCTCATACCGAGCAGGCCGTAACCGGCCAGCTGATGCACGTGCTCGGCCAGCTCGCCCGCGCCGCTGACCACGCTCACCTCCAGCTCGTCACCCCCGAAACCGAGATCGACGCGCACGGGCAGGCCTCTGCCGTGCTTGAAGGCGTTCGTCAGGCCCTCCTGGACGAGCCTGAGCACCACGTCCCTGATACGCCCGTCCACCTGGTGCTCCACACCTCTGACCGCGAACCGCACGGCGGCGGCGTCGCTCGGCAGGTTGGAGATCAGGGCGGCGACCTGCGCCGACAGCGGCGCGGGCCGGTCGGGCACGGGCCGCTGCTTGCTGCCGCGCAGCACGCCGATGGCCGTGCGGACCTGGCCGAGAATGTCGCTCACCGTCTCGTCGATGGCCTCGGCGATCGGCCTGGTCTGCGGTGCGAGCGCGGGCAGGCGCCGGGCGTGCATGGCGATGACGAGCAGCCCGTGTCCCAGCCCGTCGTGCAACTCCCTGGCGATGCGCCGCCGTTCTTCGAGCGTGTCGGCGGAGGCGGGACGCCGGCTCACGGCGCGCCGCCTGGTCAGCCAGATCCCCGCGGCGATCAACAGCCCGATTACGATACCGAGCAGGAACTCGGCAATATTGGGCCCGGGTACGACTACGACTTTCTGCAGACACGTCAGCGTAGTCACCCCCGTCCTTCCCCGAAGAGGCCGGCGCGCTAATTCTTGATAACCGTGACAAAACGATCACATACGGCAAAGCCCCCGTGATCACGCAAGCCCAACATTATGAGCATTTATGGCCTAAAACAAGAAGTAAATCACCTAACACTGGGTTATAAAACTCCTTACTAAACCAGGGTTTTCGGGCATGGTAAATGCCGCCTTCGCGGAGGCGGCATATCCATGGGGCACGCTCGGCCGGGAATCAGTGATGATGCAGGATGCGCTGCACCTCCATCCGGGCCGAGGTACGCAGCCTCCGCAGGCCGGCCGTCAGCTCGTCCTGCTCGGGGCTGCGCTCGAAGCGGCGGAAGGACTCCTCGTCGGACCAGTCGGACGTGATGACGAAGGCGCCGTCGGCTGCGCAGAGGGACTGCCGCAAGCAGCCGGGCTGCTCCCGGGCCCAGGAGGCGACCTGTTGCCAGGCGAGTTCGAACTCCTCCGCCCGGGCCGGCGGCACCGCCATGGTCAGCACGGCCCGCACCGGCCCGCTCATGCCCGCACCCCCAGCCCGAACACGCGCTCGGCGTTCGCCGCCAGGGCGCCGGCCTCCAGGTCGGAGACGAGCCCCACCATCCGCTCCAACTCGCCCATCAGCGGCGGCGCATCCGTCCCGAACAGCACCTGATCCGCCCCGAAGAAGTCGAGGTTGGCCCGCAACTGTGCGCGGTTGGGACACGAGGTGTCCACTAGGACCCTGCGCAGCGACCGGCTGGGCAACCATCGGGGCGCCTGCTCCTCGCGGCCGGGCCGCGGCGCCATGGCCAGGTCGAGCTTCTCCGCCAGCATGCCCAGCGCGCCGCCGCCGCCGGGCGCGATGAGCTGGAGTCCGGGATGGCGTTCGAGCCGGCCCGCGCACACGAGGGCCGCGACCCCCATGGTGACGTCGTTCAGCCGGGCCAGGTGCTCGACCACACCGGGTCCCAGGTCCAGGACCGCGTCCGTGCCCACCGGCTCGGCCGGGGGATGCAGGAGCACCGGCACGCCGGCCTCGGCGGCGAAAGCGAAGAAGTCATCCGCCCGCGGCGAGCTGAGGAACCGGCCCTCGACGCTGGTGTTGACGATGAGCCCGACGAACTCGGGCTCAGCCAGCAGCTCGGCCGCCTGGCCCAGCATCGCCTCGCCCGCGAAGGGGTCGAGGTAGGCGTAGCAGCGCAGGTGGGCGGGGTGCCGCCGGGCGAGCTCGGCCAGTGCCTCGTTGTGCGCCCGTACGGTGGCGGCGTCCTGCTGGTAGTTCGCGGCCCCCGTGCCCGGCAGCATGGAGCCGGCTCCCACCGGGCTGCCGATGATCGTCATCTCGACGCCGAGGGCCAGCTTGGCCTCGATCATCGCCTCCGGGTCGTGCAGTCCCGGCGGCCCGCCCGCCCGTTCGCCAGGCGGCGCCAGGTGGCCGTGCACGTCGATGAGCATGTGATCAGCCCGCCTTCGGTGGCGGGCCGGCCAGCGCGCTGCTGAATCCGAACCTTCCCATGACCGGGACCAGGCCGCCGTACAGGCCGTCGGCGCCCTCCCCGGTCAGGAACGCCACCGCACGCGCGACCAACTCCGGCGTGATCGCCTGGTCGAAATCCACGTGCGGCCGCTCCTGCCTGGCCTGCGGCGTGTCGGCCATCGTCATGATCACCGCGTTGGCGTGGATGCCCCGGTGCTTCACCTCGTGCGAGAGTGCCCGCATCCAGGCGAGCAGCGCCGCCTTGGCGGCCGCGTACCCGCCCAGCGCGGCCAGCGGCTCGCTCGCCAGCGGCGAACCGAAGAACACCAGCCGGCCACCGTTGCCGAGATGAGGGAGGACGGCCTGCGTCGCATGGACGGCGGACAGGAAGTTGGCCCGCATCAGCCGGTCGTAGTCCGCGACCCGGGTGAGGAAGACGGGTCCGGCGTGGAAGCTCCCCACCATGTGGATCAGCCCGTCGAGGCGGCCCAGCCGGGACAGCGCGGCCTCGGCCGCTGCGGTCGCGCCCTCCTCGGTCGTCACATCCGTGGCGAACGTCTCGATCCGGCCCGGCGTTCCGTACGTGCGCTCCAGCTCGGCCAGGCGCGCCTCGTTCCGGCCGGTGAGCAGCAGCGCGTCGCCCCGCTTGGCCAGCAGCGCGATCGTGGCCTCGGCCACCGGCCCGGTTGCGCCGGTGATCAGGAACGTCCCACCCTCGCTCATGCCTCCACGTCCTCGAGCGGGGCCAACCGGGTGGTGATGTGCTCCATGCCCATGCGCAGGAAGAACTCGCGGGCGCCCTCGGGGGTGTTCGCGCTGCGCCGGTCCTCGTCCACCACGTACTTGTCCAGCTCGCTCTCCACGTACTGGATGCTGGGGTCCTGTGCGATGTGCGCCATGAGCGAGGGCACATCGCCCTCGATCTCGATCATCCGGACCACGATGCCGTCCTTCATGAAGACGGACGTGCTGAGCATCCTGGTGCCGTCGGCCGTCACCCGCACCGGGGGCGCGTAGTTGGCGAGCAGGTCGCGGACCTTGTCCTCGGTGCCTGGCTTGATCCTGAACATGATGGCCAGTCGCTGCATGGTGATCCTCCATGGTCGATCTGATTCAGCGCCAGCCTGACCCGGCCCCCCGACGGCCGTCTTCCCGCTGACGTACCGATCGCGGCCTCCCCTGCACGGGGGAGGCGACGTTCCACGGGTGGTAGACAGCGTTGATAGGCAGGGAACATGGACATCCGACTGGACGGCAAGACCGCTCTCGTGACGGGCGGCACCCGAGGAATCGGCAGAGCGGTGACGCTCGGGCTGGCCAGGGCCGGCGCCGACGTGTGCGCCTGTTATCGCACCGAATCGGACGCGGTGGAGAGCCTCGCGCGCGAGCTCAAGACGACCGGCGGCGACCACCGCCTCATCAAGGCCGACGTGGCGGACCCCGCCGAGGTCACCAGGCTGATCGAGGAGTGCGGATCCGCCTTCGGCCACCTCGACGTCGTGGTGAGCAACGCCGGGGCGATCTCCCACATCCCCTTCCCCGATCTCGAACTGGACGAGTGGCGGCGGATCATCGACACCAACCTGACCGGGGCGTTCACCGTCACGCAGCAGGCGCTGCCGCTGCTGCGGCCCGGGTCGTCCCTGATCTACATCGGCTCGAAGGTGGCCATGGTCGGGCTGCCCCTGCGGGCCCACTACACGGCTTCCAAGGCAGCGCTGGTCGGCTTCGCCCGAACCCTCTGCAAGGAGCTGGGCCCGCAGGGCATCCGGGTCAACGTGGTGGCGCCCGGGATCATCGACACGACCGATCTTCCTTCCGAGCGCACCGCCCAGTACCAGCGGATCATCAGCCTTGGCCGCCTGGGCCGGCCCGAGGAGATCGCCGGCGTGGTCGCGTTCCTGGCCAGCGACCTGGCGAGCTACATCACCGGCGAGACCATCAACGTCGACGGAGGTACCTGACATGACCAGCCCCGGCTTCCGCGTGATGCTCAAGATGCACATCCACAGCGGCATGGAGGAGGAGTTCGAGAAGGTCTGGCGGTCGGTGGGAGCCGCCGTCACGGATCATCCCGCCAACCTCGGTCACTGGCTGATGCGCAGCACGAGCGAGGAAGGCGTCTACTACATCAGCAGCGACTGGGTGGACGAGCAGCGGTTTCGGGAGTTCGAAGAGAGCTGGGAGCATGGCGAGCACCGCGCGCTGCTCCATCCCTATCGCGAGTCGGCCACGATCTCGACCATGCACGTGGTGGGTCACCTGCTCAAGTCCGGCGAGGAGGTCGGATGAGCCCGTCGAAAGTGCGGGTGCTGCTCTGGTACCGCGCCTCGGAGGGCGAGGAGCAGCAGCTCATCGACGCCTTCCACGCGATCAGCGGCACGTTGCGGGGCACGCCCGGCCTGCTGGGCAGCGAGCTGTGGCGCCCCGCGCACGACACGGCCGACTTCGTGGTGGTCAGCGAGTGGGAGAGCAGGCAGGCGTTCGAGACGTGGGAGCGGGGCAGTGCCCACAAGGCGGACACCGCGCCGCTGCGGCCGTACCGTGACCCGCGGCGCGAACGGCCGTTCATGCTGCTCGACGTGGTGGCAGCCTACTGATGCCACCGCATGACTACACGACGTCGCAGCTTGACGTGCTCGAAGCCGAGGCCATCCACATCATGCGAGAGGTGGCCGCCGAGTTCGAACGTCCGTGTCTGCTCTTCTCCGGGGGCAAGGACTCGATCGTCATGCTCC
>NZ_VCKY01000405.1 GCF_005889735.1 Nonomuraea turkmeniaca | reverse complement strand
CCACCCAGCTCCTGACCCCCGAGCTGCTCCAGACCCTCGGCTTGGAGCACGGCTTCGACACGGTGGGCGACGCGGACGAGGCCAAGGCGTTCGTCGAGGCGCGGCTGGCGGAAGGCGCCGACTACCTCAAGATCGGCGTCGACGACGGCTCGGTGTCCGGCATGGACCTGCCCGCGCTCAGCCCCGAACTCGCCGCCGTGCTCGTGGAAGCCGCCCACGCCGCCGGCCTGAAGGTCATCGCACACACGGTGACGGCCCGCGAGGCCCTCATCGCCCTCGACGCGGGTGCCGACGGCCTGGCGCACCTCTACTCCGACGCGGGCGAGGAGCAGGCCGAGGAGGTGGCCGCCAGGATCGCCGCGTACGACGCGTTCGTGATCAGCACGATCACGTTCATCGAGGTCGTGACCGGCGACCCCGGCCCCACCGAGCTGCTGCGTGATCCGCGGATGGCGGCCCGGATGTCGGAGCGATCCAAGGCGACCTTCGGCCGGGAGCCCACCGACATCCCCATGCACTCGCAGGGCGTGACGAATGCCTCGCAGGCGGCGGTGGCACTGCTGCGCGCCGGCGTGCCGTTGCTGGCCGGGACCGACTCCACCTCGTTCGGCCCGGTGCACGGGGCGGGGTTCCATCACGAGCTACTGATGCTGACGGAGGCGGGCCTGACCCCGGAGCAGGCGCTGACGGCCGCCACGAGCCTCACGGCCCGCCACTTCGACCTCGGCGACCGCGGCAGGATCGCCCCGGGGCTCCGCGCCGACCTGCTGTTGGTGGACGGGGACCCGACGACCGACATCACCGCGACCCGCGCGATCGCGGACGTGTGGCGCGGTGGCGTACGCCAGGTCAGCTGACCCGCTCCTCGCCATGAATGACGAGGATTCCCGTGCCGGTGGCACGGCACACTGTGCCGGCGCGGCATACGATTCTCCGAGGTTCTGGGTCCGCGGCGAAACCACGAGGACGATCACATCGAACCGGCCGTCGACGTCGGCGAAGACGTCGGCCTTGGCCGCCTCGTAGGCGCGCTCGTGCCACCGCCGGACGAGCTCCGCGTGCTCGGGAGCGACCATAGGGCGACAGGAGTGGCTCACGGCAGGGGCGTAGGTCACGGACGAGGCCCGGCGACGGGTGACCGGTCGCCGGGCCTCAAGGACGGAGGTCTAGTAGATGCGGTACTTCTTGCCGCAGTTGTCGAACTTGCCCGCCCAGCAGGTGTAGGTGTAGATCTTCTTGATCCCCTTGCCCTTCCAGCTGCTGACGACCTTGCCGTCCCAGGAGCGGTTGAACTTGTGCCAGCCGCCGTTCTGGTAGTACTCGAACCAGACCCAGCCCTTCTTGCCGAACTTCTTGTCCACCCCGTACCACTTCGTGTAGACGTACTTGCCCTGCTTGAAGGTGTTGCCGTAGGTGTACGCCTTGTGGTCGCTCGAGAAGAACTTGCCCCACTTGCCGGAAGTGGTGGCCGACTGGCCGGCCGCGGTCGCCGTCTGGGTGGCGGCCTGGGCGGCCGGGGCGAGCGCGAGGCCGGTGACGGTCATCGAGCCGGCGATGGTCGCTATCGCGAGGATCTTACGCATGTGGGTTGCTCCCCCTGATCGGTGCTGCCGGTTCGTCCGGCAGCACGGACATTACGGAGAGTGGAAGGGATCATCTGTGGAGAAATCCACACGTCAAGAGTGATGAGCGACACAGGTCGTCGCGAGGCCCTACTGGACGATGTCGCGCAGCGCCTTCTTGTCGATTTTTCCGATCTTGGTCAGGGGGAGTTCGTCGACGAGCGCGAGATGTTCGGGGAGTTTTTGACGCGCTCCCCGGTGTAAACGCCGAGGATTCTGGCCTGTGCCGCGCCGTTCATGCGGCGGCACTTCCACGGCTTCCTGCTTCATCGGCCTGTGCCACCGCGAGCGATGGTCTTACCTGGCCTCCACAGGCGTTTCGTCTCTCCGCCTGTCCAGCGGCGAGGATGTTGATCGCGGCGTTGACGTCCCGGTCGTGGTGTGCCCCACACGAGCAGTCCCACTTCCGAACAGCCAGCGGCATCTGCTCGGCGAGTGTCCCGCAGACTGAGCAGAGCTTGGAGGAGGGCGGCGGGTCGATCAACCCGTACATCGACTCGAACGCCTTCGAGTGCGGCCCCGGGATGTGCGGCGTGCGCGGGAACGACGTGTGCCGCAGGCCCGCGAGGATGTAGTTGGTGTTGGAGTACGACCCGGGCGCCACGCCGGGCTCGCCCGTGGGGGTGCCGTTCAGCCCCAGCTTGACCAGCTCTTCCGGGGCGATGGTGCGGAAGCGGTGGTCGTCCAGGCTCTTGGTCGAGCCCTCCAGCAACGAGGGGAACGCCGGGGCGATGTAGTCGGCATCCAGTGACTGCTGCAGGGCCGGCCGGTCGAGCCCTTCGGGGGTCGCGGAGGCGGGGGCCGCGAGGGTTCCTGCCGCGAGCAGCGCGCCTGTTGCGGTCGCGACGGCCATCCGCCTGCCGCTCTCTGGGAATCGGCGAGAGATCACGGGTTCAGCATGATCCATAAGGTGAATGCGTGGTTAGTCCGCTATGTCACGAACTCGGTATGACAAGGGTCATGCCTGATCCGTGATCATTTCCTTAGTCGTGCTTCGAGATCGCGCATGATGTGGTCGAATTCGCCGGGCCGTTCGAAGTGGAAGCCGTGCCCGGAGTCCGCCTGGTAGAACCGCACGTCGGTGAGTGACGACCGGGCGCGCTGGGCGTCCTCCGCGCTCATCGCGGCCAGCAGGACGCCGTTGTCGTCGTAGCGGTCGATGACGTGGATCAGCACGGCGGGGACGCGGATGCGCGACAACGTGCCGGCGTGGTCGAAGCCGCGGTGGAAGTCGTTGTCGTAGAAGGCCTCGCCGAAGCGCGGATCGTAGGAGTCCATGGCGCGGAAGGCCTCGTTGAGCTCCGGCGGCATGTAGAAGAGCATGAGTGGCTCGTCCGGGATCTCCTTGCGGTACGTCAGCGCGTGGTCCTGGATGCTCTGCTTGGCGCCCTTGAACAGGTCCCAGATCGCGCTGTGCCGGATCTGGTACGCGGTGAAGTCCGTCTCGCCGCTGCGCAGGAAATCGTGGGCGGGCCTGGCCAGGGCGACGTAATTGAAGGTCCTCTCGGCCCTGGGCAGGACCGAGGAGAAGAACGGCGGATCCTCCAGGACGACGGCGCGCACCTGGTCGGGCGCGTCGGCGGCGAGCGCGGCCGCGACGAGCCCGCCCGAGGAGTGTCCCGCGACGACGGCGGGCTCCTTCACCACCTGGGTCAGGAACCGCCGGGCGTCGGCCGCCAGCGCCTGGGCGGTGTACTTCTCCGGGACGCGGGCGGACCTGCCGTGGCCGTAACAGTCGACGGCGAAGACGTGGTACCGCTCGGCCAGACCGGGTAACACTCGGCTCCAGTTGCGCCAGTCCGTGGATTGGCCGTGGATGAGCAGGAGCGGCGGCCCGTGGTCGGGGCCTTCGGCGTAGTTCATGAGGGAGCCGTTTACGATGGCCTGCTTCTCGGTGAAACCGGCCGCGCGTACGGCGTCCGCGTCCCGCTCGGCGTAGCTGACGTTCCTGTACACGTAACCGCCGCCCGCCACGGCCGCGAGCACGACCACTCCCGCCACGACCGGCAGCGAGACCCGGACGACCCTCCTGACACGCCCCATCGTTCCCCCTAGTATGAAAAGTATGACTTTTCCTACTTATCATACGTAGGGGCGACGGTGAGAGAAGTGGGTACCGTTGGGTCCATGGCAGGGAAGATGATCGAAGGGCCGGACGGCCGCTACATCGTGGGTACGGTCAAGATCGGCGAGAAGGGGCAGATCGTCATCCCGAAGGACGCGCGTGACCTGCTCGGCCTCGCCCCCGGCGACACGCTGCTCGTGCTCGTGGACCCCAAGCAGGGCATCGCGCTCGTGGACAACGAGCGGTTCCAGCAGTTCGCCAGGGGGGTCCTCGCCGTGCAGGAGGAGACGCCGGGGGACTGACACACTCCCCTAAGGCCGGTGCGACCCCGAGGTACTCTTCATAGCCGACCCCGTACGCCTCGGAAAGGACACCACCCATGCCCCACGCAGCGCGGCCCACGGTCACGCTGCACGACGTGGCCGCGGCGGCCGGCGTCTCGATCGCCACCGCGTCCCGAGTCCTGGGCGGCAGCGCCAGGAAGGTGGCGCCCGAGTATGAGGCCCGCGTGCTGGCCGCGGCGGCGGCCCTGCGCTACACGGTGGACGCCTCGGCCAGGGCGATGCGGCGGGCCAGTGACTCGATCGCGCTCGTCGCCGACGACCTCACGACCCCGTCCATGGGCATGGTCGTGGCCGCGATGGAACGCGAGGCCCGCGCCGGCGGGGCCTTCGTCACGGTGTCCGCCACCATGGGAGCGCACGAGCGGCAACTGGAGACCATCCGCCTGCTGCGGTCGCTGCGGCCGCGCGCGCTCGTGCTGACCTCCAGCCGGTTCGTGGCGAACGCGCTCGGCGGGCGGCTGCTCAAAGAGCTGGCCGCTTACGAGAAGGAAGGCGGCCGGGTCGTGATCGTCGGTGAGACGGACATGGCCTTCGACGCGATCGGTTTCGACGATTACGGTGCCGGGCGGTCGGCGGGCGCCTTTCTCGCGGAAACGGGGCACCGGCGGGTGGCGATATTCGCGGGCGTCAGGGAGCTGCGCACCGTCTCCGATCGGACGAGCGGATTCGCCGAAGGATTGCGGGCCGGAGGCGTTGACGAGCGGAATATCCGGGTCGTTTACTGCGAAGTCAGCCGGCAGGGCGGATTCGACGCGGCGCGGCGGCTGGCCGAGCAGGGAATGGACGGCCGGCAAGCGGTTCTCGCGGTCAACGACATCGTCGCCATAGGCGCGATGTCGGGTTTCCGGGCGGCCGGCATAAATGTTCCCGAGGACGTTTCCGTGACCGGGATCGACGATATTCCGCTGGCCGGGGACGTGACGCCGCGATTGACCACGGTCGCGCTTCCGCTGGCGCACGCCGGGGCGGAGGCCATTCGTTTCGCGCTCGCGGAGGCGGGCGAGCCGCGCCGCCTCATCGTCGAGGGCCGGCTGATCGTCCGCGACAGCACCCGCCCCCGCCACCCCTGATGGCGTCCGCAC
>NZ_VCKY01000404.1 GCF_005889735.1 Nonomuraea turkmeniaca | reverse complement strand
TGGACGACAGGCTGCGCGACTACCTGGCCCAGCGGCTGCCCGACCACATGGTCCCCTCAGCCGTCGTGACGCTGCCCGAACTACCGCTGACGGCCAACGGCAAACTCGACCGCAAAGCCCTGCCCGCGCCCGAGTATGCGAGCGGGTCGGGCCGGGCGCCGGCCACGGTGCAGGAGGAGATCCTCTGCGGGGCGTTCGCGGAGGTGTTGGGCCTGGAGTCGGCCGGTGTGGATGACGACTTCTTCCAGCTGGGCGGCCATTCGCTGCTGGCGGTGTCGCTGGTGGAGTTGCTGCGCGGCCGCGGCGTGTCGGTGTCAGTGCGGGCGTTGTTCGAGTCGCCCACCCCTGCAGGTCTGGCGCGGTCGGTGGGTGTCGATGCGGTGGAGGTGCCGGAGAACCGCATCCCTGTGGGTGCGACAGAGATCACTCCCGAGATGTTGCCGTTGGTGGATCTGTCCGCGGACGAGGTGGAGCGGATCGTCGCCTCGGTGGCGGGTGGCGCGGCGAACGTGGCGGATGTGTATCCGCTGGCGCCGCTGCAGGAAGGCCTGCTCTTCCACCACTTGCTCGCCGGCGACGGCGTGGACGTGTACGTCTCGGTGCGCGTGCTGGAGTTCGACTCCCGGGACCGGGCGGACGCGTTCGCGCAGGCGCTGCAGCGGGTGATCGACCGGCACGACATCTACCGCACCGGCGTGGTCTGGGAAGGGCTGCGCGAGCCGGTCCAGGTGGTGTGGCGGCAGGCGACCCTGCCAGTGATCGAAGAGGTCCTGGACGCAGGGGAGGAAGACCCCGCGCGTGTCCTCGTGCGCCAGGTGGGATCGGCCATGGATCTGAGCCGGGCGCCGCTGATGGACCTGCACATCGCCGAGGCGGCCGAAGGCCGGTGGCTGGGCCTCGTGCGTACGCACCACATGGTCCTGGACCACCTGGGCATGGAGGTCTTGATCCGAGAGCTGCGGGCCGTGCTCGCCGGCGAGTCCGACCGGTTGACGGAGGCCTTGCCGTTCCGGAACTTCGTGGCGCAGACCCGCGGCGGCGTGTCGCGTGTTGAGCACGAGCGGTTCTTCGCCGAGCTGCTGAGCGACGTGACCGAGACGACGGCGCCGTTCGGGCTGCTGGATGTGTGGGGCGACGGCACCGACCGGGCGTCCGTGGCGATGCCGGTGGACCGCGAGGTCGTGGCCCGGCTGCGGGAACTGGCGCAGCGGATGGGTGTCAGCACGGCCACGGTGCTGCACGTGGCGTGGGCGCGGGTCCTGGCGGTGCTGGCCGGGCGCGATGACGTGGTGTTCGGCACCGTGCTGTTCGGCCGGATGAACGCCGGCGAGGGCTCGGACCGAGTGGCGGGCCCGTTCATCAACACGCTGCCGGTGCGGATGCGCACCGGTCACGTCGGCGTGCGGGCGGCCATCGAGGAGATGCGGACGCAGCTGGCAGGGTTGCTGGAGCACGAGCATGCCCCGCTGGCGGTGGCACAGAAGGTCAGCGGCATGGCAGGCAACACGCCGCTGTTCACCTCGCTGTTCAACTACCGGCACATCGGCGGCGGCACCGCCAGGGCCGAGGAGGCCGATCGGCAGTCGGCGGTCGAAGGCATCAGGACTGTCCTCACCGAGGAGTGGACCAACTATCCGCTGGACGTGTCGGTCAACGACTTCGGTCCCGCCGGGCTGAGCCTGAGCGTGGAAGCGGCCGGCTCCATCGACCCGCAACTGGTCGGACGACTTCTCTGCACCGCGCTGGAGAACATGGTCACCGCGCTCGGCGGCACACAGGAAGTCTCCCTCCGGACGATCGACGTCCTCGGTGCGCAGGACCGCGACCAGGTCCTGAACCAGTGGAACGACACCGCGGTGGCCGGTGCCGCGGCCACGGTCGTGGAACTCATCCAGAAGCAGGTGGACACCGTCCCGGATGCCCTGGCGGTGGTGGCGGACGGCGTGCAGATGTCCTACCGCGAGCTCGACGCGGCGGCCAACCGGCTGGCCTGGCAGCTGCACGGCCTAGGAGTCGGTACGGAGTCGGTCGTCGGACTGTGCCTCCCCCGCGGCGCGAAGATGATCATCTCGATCGTGGCCGTGGCGAAGGCCGGTGCGGCGTATCTGCCGATCGACACCCAGTTGCCGGCCGACCGGGTCGCGTTCATGGTCGCCGACAGCGGCGCCCGGCTGGTGCTCGCCGCCCCGGACGAGGCCGGCGATCTCGCCGACAGCTTGGCCGGCGTACCCGTGCTGTGGCTCGATGATCTGCCGGCGCCGGACGAGCAGCCCGAGACCGCGCCGCCGGTGGCGGTGAACCCGGCGGACCTGGCGTACGTGATCTACACCTCCGGGTCGACCGGCCTGCCGAAGGGCGTGGCGGTGTCGCATGCGGCGTTCGCCAACACGGTGGCCGCGACGGTCCGGCGCTTCGGATGCGGGGCGGGTTCACGGGTGGCGCAGTTCGCGTCGGTCAGTTTCGACCAGTTCTGCCTGGAGTGGTCGGTGCCGCTCGTGTCGGGCGCGACACTGGTGGTGGTGCCGGCCGAGCGGCGACTCGGTGCGGACCTGCCGGCCTTCCTCGCTGAGGAGCGGGTGTCGCATGTGTGGCTGCCGCCGGGAGTGCTGGCCAGTCTGACGGACGGCTCCATCGCGCCTGAGGTCGTGGTGGACGTGGGCGGTGAGGCTTGCCCGCCGGAGCTGGTCGAGCGCTGGTCGGCGGGACGGGTGATGTACAACTCGTACGGCCCGGCCGAGGCGGCCGTGGACGCGGCCGTGTGGCGGTGCCGTCCGGGGGTCGCGCACGTGCCGATCGGGGCGCCGATCGCCAATGCGCGGGCGTACGTGCTCGACGGCGGCTTGTCCGCGGTGCCCGTGGGAGTGCCGGGCGAGCTGTACGTGGCCGGTGCGGGGCTGGCACGCGGCTACGTGGGGCGTGCGGGGCTGAGCGCGGAACGCTTCGTGGCGTGTCCGTTCGGGGAGGCACCGGGCGAGCGGATGTATCGCACGGGGGATCTGGTGCGCTGGAACCCCCAAGGTGAGCTGGAGTTCCTCGGACGAAACGATGATCAGGTGAAGCTCCGCGGGATGCGTGTGGAGCCTGGTGAGGTCCAGTCGGTCTTGGCCGCGGATCCGCGAGTGGGTCAGGTCGCCGTGATCGCCCGCGAGGACATGCCCGGGGACATCCGGCTGGTGGCGTATGTGGTCCCCCACGGCGAAGTCGGCGACGATGGCGAGGACCTGCCGGAGGCGTTGCGGCGGTTCGCCGCGGAACGGCTGCCGAGCCACATGGTGCCCTCGGCTGTAGTGGTGCTGGATGCGCTGCCGTTGACGCTCAACGGCAAGCTCGACCGCCGGTCGCTCCCGGCTCCGGAGTACGCGAGCGGCTCGGGCCGAGCTCCGGCCACGGTGCAGCAAGAGCTGCTGTGCGGGATGTTCGCCCAGGTGCTGGGCATGGAGTCGGTCGGGATCGACGACAGCTTCTTCGAGCTGGGTGGTCACTCTCTGCTGGCGGTCCGGCTGGCGTCTCGCATCCGGGCCGCGCTGGGTGTGGAGTTGCCGCTGCGGACGCTGTTCGAGGCTCCGACGGTGGCCGGTCTGGCGACGCGGTTGGCGCAGGGTGAGTCGGACCGGGTACGTCTGCCGCTGCGGGCGATGGCGCGTCCGGAGCGGGTGCCGTTGTCGTTCGCGCAGCGGCGGTTGTGGTTCCTGGAGCAGTTGGAGGGGCCGAGCCCGACTTACAACCTGCCGACGGTGGTACGGCTGACCGGTGACCTGGACGTCGCGGCGTTGAACGCGGCGCTGCGCGACGTCATCGCCCGGCATGAGCCGCTGCGTACCGTCTTCCCGTCGGCGGAGGGGGAGCCGTATCAGCACATTCTGGATGTGGATGAGCTGGATTGGGCGCTTCAGGTGTCCCGGGTGGAGGCCGGAGAGCTGGCCGGGGCGGTGCGGCAGGCGACGCAGTACGCGTTCGACCTGTCGGCGGAGGCGCCGATCCGGGCATGGCTTCTCCAGACCGCCGGGGCCGAGGAGCAGGTGCTCGTGGTCGTGGTGCATCACATCGCGGGCGACGGCTGGTCGATGGCGCCGCTGGGGCGGGACTTGTCGGCGGCCTATGCGGCTCGTGTGCGCGGCGAGGCTCCGGTGTGGGAGCCGTTGCCGGTGCAGTACGCGGACTACGCGTTGTGGCAGCGGGAGTTGCTGGGTGCGGAGTCCGATCCGGAGAGTCTGCTGTCGGCGCAGGTGGAGTACTGGCGGCAGGCCTTGGCCGGGGCGCCGGAGGAGTTGCCGCTGCCGGTGGACCGGCCGCGCCCGGCACTGGCCAGTCACGTCGGACACGCGGTGCCGTTCCAGGTGCCCGTAGAAGTGCATCAGCGGCTGGTCGAGCTGGCCCGGGCCGAGGGTGTCACGGTCTTCATGGTGCTCCAGGGCGCGCTCGCCGTGACCCTGTCCCGGCTCGGAGCCGGAACCGACATCCCCATCGGATCGGCCGGGGCCGGCCGTACCGATGAGGCGCTGAACGACCTCGTCGGGTTCTTCATCAACACGCTGGTGATCCGTACGGATCTGTCCGGTGACCCCGAGTTCCGGCAGGTGCTCGCGCGCGTACGAGAGGTCGGCCTGGGCGCATTGGCGAACCAGGACGTGCCGTTCGAGCGACTGGTGGAGGAACTGGCGCCGGAGCGGTCACTGGCCAGGCACCCGCTGGTTCAGGTGATCCTTACGCTGCAGAACCAGGAGCGCGCGACGCTGCAGCTTCCGGACGTCCGTACGGGCGCGCCCTCGGCGGTCGGTGGCGCCGCGGAGGGCGCCGTGCAAACGGTCTCGGTCAAGACCGATGTCGACGTGATGCTGACCGAGGTCTTCGACGAGCAGGGGCGTCCCGCCGGGATGCGTGGTGCGATGGCGGTGGCGGCGGATCTGTTCGATGCTTCGACGGCGGCTCGGATTGCTGGCTGGTTCGTGCGGGTGCTGGATGTGGTGACGGCGGCGCCGGAGATCTCGTTGCATGAGGTGGAGGTGCTGGATTCGCGGGAGCGGGATCTGGTGCTGGAGGGGTGGAATGACACTGCGGCGGATGTGGCGGGCTCGAGCGTTGTGGAGTTGTTTGAGCGGCGGGTGGCGGCCAGTCCGGGGG
>NZ_VCKY01000403.1 GCF_005889735.1 Nonomuraea turkmeniaca | reverse complement strand
CCCCGCCCCGTAGTCCGCGTGGCCGCCGCCGTCCGCCGAGGCGAGCGTGGTGGTGGGGGTGTAGCCCGCGATCCGCTGCCAGTCGACCGGGTTGTCCCCGGGCTGGAAATCGGCGCCTCCAGGCTGGCGAATGTCCTTGAAGAAGGTGAACCCGCCCTCGCCCAGCTGCCCGTCGAGCGCGCTCTTGGCGGTGGCCAGGGCGGTCTCGGCCGTGGTGACGGCGTCGTTGGCGTCGCCGACCGGGTCGCCCAGCGCCTCCGTCACGTAGCGGTCGATGTCGTCCTGTGTGGCGTCGTCGTGGTTGCGCTGGTAGTCGCTCGCCAGGTTGCTCGCGGACGTGTGCAGCCCGCTGACCGTGCTGTAGGCGGTCTCCAGCTCGGTGGCGGCGGTGTCGAGGGCGGAGGCGCAGGAGGAGAGTGCCCCGTCCAGGTTCTGGCCGGCCTGGGGGTAGGCGGCCATGTAGGAGGTGAACGCTTCGGCCGAGCCGCCCTCCCACGCCTTGCCCACCTCGCTGACGCTCTTGGTGAGGTGGTTCGCCGAGGAGGAGACGTGGTCGCCCATCGTGCGCAGGCTTGAGGCGATCCCCCTGATCGCCTCGGGGTCGCCGTCGACCTTCTCCTTAAGCCCTGCCAGTGTCGAGACGATGCTCATGCGCCCGAGCCCGTTTCCGCGTCGCGGAAGTTCAAGGCGACCTCGCCGAGCGCGCGCTCGATGTTCTCCATGCGGTTGCGTCCCTCGCCGAGGTCGTCCCTGACCGCGTTCCAGACCTCGTCGATCTTGACGGCCAGCTCCTCAGCGCCGTCGATGGTCCCGAAGATGCCGGAGCCGGTCTCGCCCTGCGGCGCCTTGCTGTCGGAGTCGACGAACGCGTCGTCGAAGTCGAGCATGTTCTTCACCTTGAGCGCTTGTCTCCCGCATTCCTCGAGCGCTTGAACGTGCACGTCCACGTACCCCATGAAACTCCCCGACAATCTGCGAAGAACGGACGGCCGACCATAGTGGAGGAGCTACGCCTCCCCCAGATGGGCGGTCTGGATCAGGCGTGAGCCGAACCGCCGGTCGACGTGGAAGCCGCGGCCGACCGGCAGGGGCTGCGGGCGGATGTTGCCGAAGAGCTGGCCTTCCTCCCGGTTGCCCGACATGATCAACGCCGGACTGGCCATCTCCTTCATGCGCTGCACGGCCTGGTCGTACATGGCGCGGCTGGCGCCGCCGCTCTGCCTGGCCAGGACCAGATGCAGACCGATATCGCGGGCCTGCGGCAGCAGCTCGGCCAGCGGCGCCAGCGGATTGTTCGACGTGGCCACGAGGTCGTAGTCGTCGACCACGATGTACAGGTCCGAACCCTGCCACCAGCTCCGGCTGCGCAGCTGCTCCGGCGTGAGGTCGGCCGGCGGCAGGCGCTTGAGCAGGGCCGAGCGGGCGTCCTTGATGAGCTCGGTGGCGGCGGTGCTGGAGGCGGCGTACCCGATGCGGTGCTCGGTCACAGCCGTGTCCAGCAGCGAACGCCGGTAGTCGATCACGATCATCATGGCCTCGTGCGGGGTCTTCCGCGCGACCACGCCCTCCATGATGAGCTTGAGCACGTTGGACTTGCCGCACTCGTTGTCGCCGAACACGATGAAGTGCGGGTCGTTGTCGAAGTCGAGCACGACCGGCGAGAGCGAGTCCTCGTCGATGCCGATCGCGATCCGGTTCGCCCCCGTACGGTCCGGCCCCGGGAGGGAGGCCGCGGGCAGCACCGACGGCAGCAGGCGGACCGGCGGCGCCGCCGGCCCCTGCCACGACTGCCGTACGCTCTCCACCAGCGCGCGCACGCCCTCCGAGGCGTCCTCGGCGCTCTGCTGACCGTCGATCCGCGGCAGGGCGGCGAGGAAGTGCATGCCGTCCCTGGTCAGGCCGCGCCCCGGCACCCCTTCGGGCACCGCCATCGACGCCTTCCTGCTGATCTCGGACTCGTACGCGTCGCCCAGCTTGAACTCGATCCTGGTGCCGAACAGGTCCCTGATGCCCGACCGGAACTCCGACCACTTGTTGGTCGCGGCCACTACGTGGATGCCGTACCCGAGCCCGCGCGCCGCCAAGTCCGTGATCACGGCCTCGAGGCTCTCGAACTCCTGCCTGATCGTCAGCCACCCGTCGATGACCAGGAACACGTCGCCCCATCCGTCGCTCTGCGCGGAGCCGTCGGCGATCATCCTCCGGTAGGCGGCGATCGACTCGATGCCGCGCTCGGCGAAGCTCTGCTCCCGCTGCCGCAGCAGCGACGACACCTCGGCGACGGTCCTGCGTACCCGCTCGGCGTCGAGCCTGGTGGCCACGCCGCCGACGTGCGGCAGCCCGTCGAGCGCCGCCAGGCCGCCGCCGCCGAAGTCCAGGCAGTAGAACTGCACCGCGCGTGGCGTGTGGGTGAGCGCCATGCCGGTGATCAGCGTGCGCAGCACGTTGGTCTTGCCGCTCTGCGGCCCACCGGCCACGCCGATGTGCCCGGCCGCTCCGGACAGATCCAGCCAGTACGGGTCCCGCCGCTGCTCGAACGGCCTGTCGATGATCCCGATCACGGCGTGCAGCTTGCCCCTGCCCTGCCAGCCGGGCGTGGACAGGCCGAGCTCCGGCGTCACCGAGAGCGGCGGCAGCAAGTGCGAGAGTGTGGGCGGCTCGCCGAGCGGCGGCAGCCAGATGCGGTGGGCCGAGGGGCCGTGCCCGGCCAGACGCTGTACGACGACGTCGAGCAGGCTGTTCTGGGCGGAGGCGCGCTCTTCCACCTCTGCGGCCGGCGTCTCCTTGGGCTCCTGCTTCACGGCCGGGAGCGGCATGTACGCCGGGCCGTACTCCACCACCTGACGTAGCACGGTGTGGCCGTCGGCAGCGTCGGCGCCGCGGGAGGCGGGCTGGTAGGGGCCCGACACGTACGCGGCCTTGAACCTGGTCATGCCGCTCGTGTCGAACTTGAGGTAGCCGTTGCCCGGCGCGGACGGCAGCTCATAGGCGTCGGCCACGCCCAGCACGACCCGGCTCTCCATCGCGGAGAAGGTTCGCAGGCCGATCCGGTACGACAGGTGAGTGTCCAGCCCCCGCAGCCGGCCCTCCTCCAGGCGCTGCGAGGCCAGCAGCAGATGCACGCCGAGCGAGCGGCCGAGGCGGCCGATCATCACGAACAGGTCGACGAATTCCGGCTTGGCCGACAGCAGCTCGCTGAACTCGTCCAGCACCACGAACAACGTGGGCAGCGGCGCCAGCTCCGCCCCCTGCTCCCTGGCCCGTTCGTAGTCGCGCAGCGAGGCGAAGTTGCCCGCCGAGCGCAGCAGCTCCTGCCGTCGCACCATCTCGCCGTGCAGCGCGTCGTGCATGCGGTCCACCAGGGGGAGCTCGTCCACCAGGTTGGTGATGACCGCCGAGACGTGGGCGAGCGAGTCCAGTCCCAGGAAGGTCGCGCCGCCCTTGAAGTCGACCAGGACGAAGTTGAGTATCTCCGAGGAGTGCGTGACCGCCAGGCCCAGCACCAGCGTGCGCAGCAGCTCGCTCTTTCCGGAGCCGGTGGCTCCGATCACCAGCCCGTGCGGCCCCATGCCGCCCTGTGCGGACTCCTTGATGTCCAGCTCCACGACCCGCCCGTCGGCCCCGAGCCCGATCGGCACCCGCAGCCGGTTGCGACCCGCCCGCGGCCGCCAGGCGATCCTCGGGTCCAGATGGGACGGGTCGCCGACGCCCAGCAGGTCGGTGAGCGTGGTGTTGACCGACAGCACGTCCTCGACCTCGCCGCCGGAGCCCGCCGAGGCCCGTAGCGGCGCGAGCTGCCTGGCCAGGCCCTCCGCGCGCATGTAGTCCAGCCGGTCCGGGTCGCCGAAGCGCGTCCTGTGCTCCTTGCCCGCGTGGTCGAGCTTCACCATGTAGAACCCGTCCGGCCGTACGTCCAACCGCAACGTGTTGTTCTCCTCCACGTCGGGCGTCGCGCCGGACAGGTCGATCACGGTCACGCCCTGGATGGCGTCGCTGCCGAGCTGGGAGTCGTGCGGCACGTGCCCGCCGTCCACGATCAGCACGTGGTACGGCAGCGAGTCGGCCGCGGCGCCCGGCCGGAAGCGGGCACGTTCCCTGAGCTCGTCCCCGACCATGCGGTCCAGCTCGCCCATGTTGTCCGACATCAACCGCACCTGTCCCGCGGCATCCGTCTCCTCGGGATGCAGCGCGTGCGGCAGCCACTTGACCCACTCCCAGTGCGGCATCCACTCCGCGCCGGCGCACACCATGATCCGCATGTCGTCCGGCGAGTGGAACACGGTCAGCTGGGCGATCATGGACCGGATCAGGTCACGTACGGCGACGGGGTCGCCCGCCACCCTGATCCGGGCGAACGAGCCGAGCGCCACGGCGACGGGCAGCTCGGCGACCGTGGAATGCGCCCTGACGAACCTGCGCAGGGCGCCCGCCGACAGCGCGTCCAGGTCCTCGACGGGCTTGGAGTCCGGCGGGATGAGCTGGACGGCGAGCTTCTGGACGCCGGTGCCGAGCCGTACGGTGGCGAAGTCCTCGTCGCGCGGGCGCCGTTCCCACAGCCGCGGCCCCATGGCGATCCACCACAGGGCGTCGGGCTCGGGGCCGCTCCACTCCAGGGCCTCCCGCTGTTGCCTGGCCGCGCGCCTGGTCCGCTTGCGCACCTGGCTCAGGTAGCGGAAGTAGTCCCGGCGGGCGCCGTTGAGCCTGTACTTTCGCTCGCCCGACTGGCGGCCCAGTTGGCCGAGCGTCATGCCCACCATGGACAGCGCGAACAGGCCGCTGGCCACATACATGATCGGGTTGGAGTGGCCGAAGGAGGTGAACATGAGGGCCATCGCCGCCGCTCCCGCCAGCATCGGGAGGTAGGTGAGGACCGCCGAGAAGCCCTGGCTCTGGACCTCGGGGATCTCGGGAGGGGACTCCAGCAGGATTTCGCCGCGCGGTGGCTTGGGCCCTGGGCGGCGTTCGGGGCGACGCACGACGACGATGCTCATCGAGACGTTCTTACCAGAAGAGACCCGATATGTTCTTGTTGTCCGCGGCCACTGGTGGGGACGGAGTTGAAGTTGGGAAATATTGTTCACGGACCTCCGCCCGGTCCGCCACCCTCGGTCCAGGGACCACCCCCTGGTCCGCCCCCGTTGCAC
>NZ_VCKY01000402.1 GCF_005889735.1 Nonomuraea turkmeniaca | reverse complement strand
AAACTGGCGCCGCGGTCCAAGCTGACGATCAAGCACACCACCCGCACGGCCCGCGCCCTCGTCCGTGACCTGCACTACCGGCTCGACGTCAACACCCTGCACCGGGACGAGGAGGCGACCTCGCTCGCCCTCAACGAGATCGGCCGGGTGTCGCTGCGGATCACGCAGCCGCTGTTCGTGGACGACTACGGACGCAACCGGCTCACGGGCGGCTTCATCCTGGTGGACGAGGCCACGAACGGCACGGTCGGCGCCGGCATGATCATGGATAGCCGCTGAAGGGTAGATCTTTTCGCTCTTCCCTTACCCGTTGATTACTCTCCGCGATATGGTCTTCGCGTTCCGTGTTCGCGACGCGAAAGCCCTCCTCCGTGACCGATCGCGTAACCACCCCCCGGGTCATCTACTTGGGCGGTCTGGGCCGTAGTGGCACCACTCTGCTCGAGAGGCTCCTTGGCGAGCTGCCGGGGGTGGTCGCGCTTGGGGAGGTAGTGCATCTGTGGGAGAGGGGAGTGCGTGCGAGGGAACCCTGCGGGTGTGGCGAGCCCTTCCCCACCTGCGCCTTCTGGTGTCAGGTCGGGGACCGTGCGTTCGGTGGTTGGGCGAGCGTGACGGCAGACCGGGTCCTGATGCTCCGGCGCCGGGTTGACCGCACCCGCAGGATCGGCCGCATCGCGCATCGCGATCTGGCCGAATACGTGCAGGCGTACCGGCTGGTCTACGCGGCGACGGGCGCCCGGGTCGTGATCGACTCCAGCAAGCACGCCTCCCTCGCGTGGTGCCTGGCGGCGAGCGGCGTGGACGTCCACGTCGTCCACGTGGTCAGGGATCCGCGCGCCGTCGCCTACTCCTGGGGCAGGGCGGTGGCCCGCCCCGAGGACGGGCGGCCCATGACCCGCTGGGGGCCGGCCCGCACGGCGCTGCACTGGACGGCGCAGAACGCCGCGCTGGAGCTGCTCGCGCGGCGCGGGGCCCGCGTCACCACGGTCCGCTACGAGGATCTGCTCGCCGCCCCCGAGCGCACGCTCACGGGGCTGGTCCGCGCCCTCGGCCTGGCCGCCGTCCCCGAGCTCCCGTTCGTCGACGGCCAGACTGCGTGGCTGGGGCCGTCGCACACGGTCTCCGGCAATCCGATGCGATTCCACGTGGGCCGTGTGGAGCTGCGGCGGGACGATGCGTGGACGACGGGGCTGGGCGCTGGAGAGCGGCGGCTGGTCGACGCGCTGACATGGCCGCTCAGGGCCCGGTACGGCTACTCGGGGGTGACGGGATGACGCGGCTGCCATCCGTCGGCGTGGTGATCCCTACGCGCGGCGACCGTCCCGGGCTCTTGCGAGAGGCCGTCGAGGCCGCGCTGGGTCAGGATTACGAGGGGGAGCTGTCGTTGGTCGTCGTGGCGGACAGGACGACGGCCATGGACGTCGGATCCGCCGATGCGGCGGTGACGCAGCACGTGGCCGGTGTCGTCACCGGCGCGAGCCATTCCACGGGCCGTTCCCTGCGCGTGCTGCCGAATACGCGTACCCCGGGGCTCCCAGGGGCGCGCAACACCGGCATCGCCGCCTGCGACACCGACCTCGTGGCCTTCTGCGACGACGACGACGTCTGGTTGCCGGGCAAGCTAACCGCTCAGGTTCGGGCGCTGCGCGACGGCGAGGGCGAGTTCGCCAGCTGCGGCATCGAGGTCGAATACGGCCGCCACCGCGTCGCCAGGCTCGCCGGCGCCCGCTCCATCACCGCGGACGATCTCGTACGGTCGCGCATGGTGATGGTCCACTCGTCGACATACCTGTTCGAGCGTGGCCTGCTGTGGGCCGACGAGAGCGCGCCCGCCGGGCAGAACGAGGACTGGGACCTGGCGCTCCGAGCGGCCAAGCGGCGGCCGATCGCGCATGTCGACCGGCCGCTCGTCCGGGTCCGCTGGGGCGCGTCCCACTACGTCGCCCGCTGGGCGGACCGCATTGCCGGGCTCGACTGGATGCTCGCCCGGCACCCCGAACTGGCCGTGGACCCGCGCGGCGCGGCGCGGGTCTACGGTCAGCTTGCCTTCAGCCACGCCGCACTGGGACATCGGAGAGAGGCCGCGCGCTGGGCCCTCCGCACGTTCGCGGCCCGGCTCGCCGAGCCCCGTGCGCCGATCGCCCTGGCGGTGGCCGCCGGCTTCGTCTCCGCGCCGACCGTGCTCTCGATGCTGCACAACCGGGGGCACGGCATTTGACCCCGCCGCAGCCACGGATCGGGCTCTCGACCCCAGCCCTTTCGCCCGCTCCCACGCCATCGACCCCAGGCCCTTCGGCTGCTTCGCAGCGCGCAGGCCAGCGCCTTGCACCCGTCCTTGCTCAGGTCGTTCCCCCGCAAGAGGCCTCGCCGTCTTGGGCGGATCCGGGCTCCGGCCCGGCGGACTGCGCGGTCGCGCGGGTGCAGGTGGGTGGGGTCGGGGTCGATGCGGTCACCGAAGAGCAGGTGGTCCAGTGGGTGGCCGCCGAGCTGGAGGCGGGCCGCGGCGGCCGTATCGTCACCCCGAACGTCGACATCTGCCGGATCGCCGCCGCCGACCCCGCGCTCAGAGACCTGGTGTGCTCGGCCGACCTGGTGGTGGCCGATGGGATGCCGCTGGTGTGGGCGGCCGGGCTGCTGGGCACTCCGCTGCCTGAGCGTGTCACCGGTGCCGACCTCCTCTGGGCGCTCAGCAGGCTGGCAGCCGGCCGAGGCTGGCCCGTCTATCTGCTCGGCGGCGGCCCTCCAGACGTCCCGCAGCGGGCCGTCCGCGAGCTCACCAGCCGCTATCCCCGGTTACGGGTCTGCGGCGCCCACGCGCCGCCCTACGGCTTCGACGCCACCTCGGAGGGATACGAGCTCGTACGGCGGAGAGTGCTCGCCGCGCAGCCGGGACTCGTCTTCGTCGGGCTCGGCTTCCCCCGGCAGGACCGGCTCATCGCGGACCTGCGGAAAGACCTGCCAGGGACGTGGTTCCTGGGATGCGGGGCGGCGATCGCCTTCGCGGCGGGGGCGGTGCCGAGAGCGCCGGGGTGGATGCGGCAGACCGGGCTGGAGTGGGCGTTCCGGCTGGCCGGCGAGCCAGGCCGGCTGATGCGCCGCTACCTGGTCGACGATCTGCCGTTCGCGGCGCGGCTGCTGGGCCGCTGCTTGACCACACGCCTCAAGGGGCGGAGGTGAGGACGCGGACGCGGGCCGCGTCCTCGTCGTCGAGCCCGCGGGTCCCGGCGGCGAGCGCACGGCGGGAGTCCATGCGCCGGTACGCCGTGCGCGACAGGCCCGACCACGCGAAAGGGCCCGTGCCCCGGCGGGAGCCCTCGGTGCACGCCCTGGCGATGCGGCGTTCGGCGGTGGGCGTCCAGGGCAGGTCCGCGTAGGCGTACAGGCGCCGGAAACCGGCGATCGGGTCGGCGGCCAGAGACTCGTACGAGGTGAGGAGGAGGCCGGGCGTCCGGGTCAGGATCGTGTGGGTGACCCGCCACAACGCGGCGGCCTTGGCGACGCGGTCATCGGAGCCGTCGAGGGCGCGCAGCTCCAGCACCTCAGGATGGTCGCGGACCAGCAGCGGCTGGTCCAGGAGCTCACGGAAGGAGACCGTCCAGCCCAGCCGCTGCCAGCTCGCCACGAACGACACCGGATCCCGCACGAGCGCCACGACCCGGCACCCCAGCCGCCGCGCGAACCATCCCGCGCTCAGCACCGCGAACGGGTCGTCGAGCAATGCCCGCCGCCCCGCCAGGCGGCCCACCGCGAAAGCGGTCCCGTAGCGGATCAGGCGGGCCAGATCGTACGGCGAGTGGTTCGCCCGCAACTCGGCCAGCCAGTGGTAGCGCAGGCAGGCCGTGTCCCGGAAGGCAGGCAGCCACGCGTCGGCGTTGTCGTCGCAGATGTACTGGAACCTGTGCGTCACCTCGGCCCTGAGCACCCCCGGGCACCGCCCGGGCGGGTGTTGCGGGTTGAGCGGCTCGTTGACGTACACCAGCCCGCCGCCGGCCACGAGCATCTTGCCCGTCCAGCTGGTGCCGCTCCGCGGCAGCCCGGTCACGAGGATGGGGACGCTCATGCCGCCGCCCACGTACGCGACCGCAGCGCCGCCAGGGTGTGGCGGCCGAACGGGTGCAGCCCGTAGCGGCGGTGCAGTTGCCACAGCGGGAGCAGGTTCTTGACGAGCACGCCGCCCGACCAGCCGGCGACCGCGCCGAGTGCCCCGTGGGCGGGGATCAGCGCCAGGTCCAGCGCCAGCGTGCACGCGACGGCCGCCAGCAGATTGAGCAGGCTCGTCCCGGTGTGCCCCGCGGCCGTCAGCACGACGTCGACCATGCCGCAGGCCGTGGCCACCATCATCGTCCCCGCCAGCACCAACGCCACGGGAGCGGCAGCCGACCCGTACGAGGGGCCGAACACCCCCAGCAACCAGGGCGCCAGAGCCCCGTACGCCAGCCACACCGGCCACGTCAGCAGCACCAGCCAGACCGTGGCCGCCTGGTACAGCTCCCGCGCCCGCGCCACCTCCCCGTGGGCGAGCGCGCTCACCAGCCGGGTCTGCACGGCCTGCGCCAGCCCTTGGTTCGCCAGCTGCCCGACGACCTTGAACCGGGTGGCGGCCGTGTAGACGGCGGCCTGCGCGGGCCCCGCGAGCAGCGCGACGACCACGATGTCCACCCGCTGGAACACCGCCTGCACCGCCCCCGCCACCGACCGCGGCGCCGTGTGCCGCCACAGATCCCGCCCGGTTCCCGGCAGGTACGCGCTCCGCGGCGCCCGCCCCCGCAGCCCGGCCCCGGCCAGGACCAGCACCGGCACGTACGGCAACCCCCATGCCAGAGGCAACCACTCGACCGCCCCGGCCGCGGCCGCCCCGGTGACGAGCACCAGCTGAGCGGCCGGCAACACCATTCCGTCCAGGAGCACGGTCGGGCGCATGGTCCCGAACCCCCGGGTGGCGGCCAGCAGCACGTCCCCCAGCACCATGACCGGCAGGACCGCCGCGACCACCCCCACCCGCGGGTACAACACCACCGCGCCGACGCCCGCCACCACCGCGCAGGGCACGAGCGCTGCCCGCACATATCCGGAAATACCGAGATAGCCGTACGTCTCCGCGCGGGCGATGAAGTACACGAGCCCGTTCCCCGCGTCCAGCTTCGCGATCCCCGCCGCCATGAGCACCACGGCGGTCACCGCGAAGAAGCTCCCGGCCTCCGCGGCCGTGAACGCCCTGGTCACGACCGCCACCAGCACGAACTGCGCCAGCGCGGAGAAGCCCGCCGCCACCAGACCCGCGACCCCGGCC
>NZ_VCKY01000401.1 GCF_005889735.1 Nonomuraea turkmeniaca | reverse complement strand
GGGTGGTGATGAACACCGGTGGGGAGGCGTCCTGGTCCTTGGGGACCTTGGACTCCAGCGGGCGTTTGAAGAGGTCGTAGGTCTGGCTGGTCTTCTTGCCCAGCGCGTCGGTCACCGACAGCACGTTGCCGCGCACGTCATAGCCGGTGGTGGTGACGTTGTTGTAGGCGTCGGTGATCTTCTCTGGGTATCCGGTCGGGTGGTAGTCGGTGAAGGTGGTGGGGTTGTCGTTGGCGTCGGTCGCCTTGGTCAGCTGGCCGACGGGGTCGTAGTCGTAGAAGGTGGTGTAGTCGGTCGCGTCCGGGGTCGGGACGCCGAGCGGGTCGGTGACGGTCTTGAGGTTGCCGTTGGCGTCGTAGCTGAAGGCCCACGTGCGGCCTTCCGGGCTGGTCTTGGTCTTCAGATCCGCGATGTAGCCGCCCAGGCCGCGGTAGTAGTCCAGCACCGTGGCGTTGGTGCCGTTCTTGGTGGCCTCAGGGTCGGTGATGGTCAGCGGGTAGCCGGTCTTCTGGTCATACGTCCAGCTGGTGACCGCCTGGTTGGCTGCCCCGCTGGCCTCGATCAGGTCGGTGACGTTGTGGTCGGGATCCCACTGCAGGCGGGTGGTCTCCTGCTTGGCGTTGGTGATCTTCTCGGGGCGGCCGTAGGCGTCGAGCACGTACCGGGTCGTGTGGTCCAGCGGGTCGGTAACCGCGGCGTGGATCACCGCGCCCTGCGGGCCGTCCGGGTCCTGGTAGGCGAAGTCTGTTTCCCCGCCGAGCCGGTCGGTGAGGGTTTGGATCTTCCACAGATCCTCGGGGTCTTCGGTGGCGTCGTAGTAGTCCAGCTCGGTGGCGTACTTCTGCGCGCCCTGCGGGGTTTCGGTGTGGGAGCGCGGGTCGATAACCTTGGCGAGTTTGACGTTCTTGTTGCCCTGGGTGGCGTCGTAGTGGAAGGCGAACGTCTTGGCCTGCTCATCGCCCGCGCCGTCGATCATCCGGGCGAGCAGGCCCTTGTCGGTGTAGGCGAAGCTGACCTTGCGGCCGGCGATGTCGGTGATCGACTCGACGTTGTCGATGATGTGCGGGTTGGTCAGCTTGGTGGCCTCGACCGGCTGCCAGTTCACGTCCTCGATGTAGGTGTAGTCCTGGCCCTTGGCGTAGTAGTTGAAGGTCAGCGTCTTGCGCCCGGCGGCGTCGGTGATGTACTGCAGGAACTTGGTGGGCTTGTTGTTGGAGTGGCGGCGTTCGTAGGTGAACGCCATGGTGTTGCCGTTCTTGTCGACGATCGCGGACTGGAAGCCCTCCTCGTCGAAGAAGAACTGGGTGCGGTCCGGTTTGGTGAACACCCACTGGCGGGCCGGGTCACGCGAGTAGCGGTCCGGCAGGCTGGCCGATTCGGGGACGCGTTGCAGGTACAGGTGCACGCCGCGGGGGTGGACGTAGTCGCAGGTGTTGGGCAGGCAGCTGGTGTTGCCGTGGCGGTCGATGGTCCACACGTGGGTGGTGCCGTCGCCGTCGGTCAACCTGACCTGCTCGGGCCATTTCTGGCCGGGCGGGTGGAACTGCAGCTGGGAGCCCAGCTTGGTCAGCGTGGAGGTCTGCAGGCTCCAGCCGTAGCCGAGGGAGGCGGTGCTGGTGTCCAGGCTGTTGTAGGTCATACGGGCGAAGGTTTGCGGGCCGCGGGAGGGGTTGGAGAAGGCGTTGTAGCCCCACACCACGTTCCCTGCGTACAGGTTGGTCAGCGCGGTGCCGCCGGCGCCGGTGTTCTTGCCGGTGTAGGCATAGAACTTCTCCAATCCCAGCAAATCCGAGGTGGGGGAGTCGAGGCGGATCTGCTGGGGCAGTTGCGGCAGCTGGTGGGTGGCTGACTTCCAGTTGTTGATGACGGTGTCCTGGACGTCCCAGACCAGCTGGGCGCCCTCGGCCAGGTTGCCGACCGCGGCCGGAGCCTTGACCTCGGCCTCCACCGCGGCGGTGGCGCCCGGCGCCAGATCGGGCAGGGCCGTCTTGAGCTGGGCGTCGGGGGTGGAGATGTCGGTGCCGTCGGGCAGCTTCCAGTGGTAGGATAGCTTAGTTGAGGCGGCCGGCCAGGGCTGACTGGTGGTGTTCTTCACCATCACCGCCACCTTGGTGGTGGCGCCGACCTCCAGCCGCTCCGGCGTGCCGGGCGCATAGAACGAGGTGACCGCGCCGGGGTCTGCGTAGGTGACGGCCAGCTTCGGCCGCAGCAGCGGCTCAGATGTTTCGCTGGCCAGGAACTGCGCCGACTGCTTGGCCGCGCCCGCCTCGTCGGCGACCTTGACCAGCAACCCATGGTTCGCGCTCGGCGTGGCGGTCCAGGCCTTGGCCGCGTCGGTGACCGTCCACCGCCGCCACCCGGCCGTGTCCGTCAGCCCGTTGAGGCTGCCCAGCGCGGTGGCGGTGAAGTCGCCGCCGGGCGTGGTCCAGGGGCTGGTCCAGGTCGCCGCCTCGTCGAAGGCTTTGGTGAGCTTGTGGGCGGTGAAGGAGGCGCCGCTGCCGGTCGCGGTGGCCTGCCACAGCGACAACTGCGCGTCAGCGATCTGCGCGCCGGCCGGGATCTGGCTCGCGTAGTCGCCGAAGCTCACCACCGCGCGGGTGGTGGCCAGGGTGGTGGCGGTGTTGCCAACCTGCAGCCGCTTCTGCCCGCCCACGACATCGTGGCCGGCCGACGGCTCCCCGGACGACAGGGTGGTGTCCGCTGTTGCGTACAGGGTCTTGGTGACATAGCCGGGCTTGGGCAGGAACACCCGCACGTGCTGCGAGGGCACCACCTGCCCGTTGGCCAGTACCGCCTCCACCCAGTAGTCCGCCTGGTGGGTGTAGGACGGGTCCGCGGCGGCATCCGGGTCGGCGCCGCTGCTGGTGTCGGTGTAGGAGGTGACCTCCGGCTGCAGCGTCGCCACCAGGTCGTCCACGTCACCGCCGGTGGTGTTGGAGGTGAGCTGGCAGCCCGACGGGCACTCATGGCGCAGCCGGTACTCCACCAGATCATCGGATGCATCGTTCGGCGTCGGGTCGGCGTAGGCCGACCAGGACAGCGACGCGCCCACCGAGGTCGCCAGCGTTGGCTGCTCCAAGGTGACCGACGGCTTGCCGAAGGTGACCAGCAACCGCGGGTGCGCCACCGGGTCCACCGTCAGCGGATCCACCGCGCCGAAGTCATCCATCGCCTGGTAGGCCACCCCGCCCACCGGCGCAGTCCTGGCCTCGTTGACGGCCTTGAGCAGGATGCCCGCCATCGGCGCTTCCACGCTGGAGTACCAGCCGTTGACCATTGCGGTCACATCAAAGCCGTGCCAGCGCGACAGCTCCCCGACGTTGCGGGTCACCGTCGAGGCCGCAGTGTTAGAGAAGCTCGGCTGATTGTTCCACGTGGTGCCCAGCGGATCCCAGGTCCAGGAGTCGTCGGTGATCTCATGCGCGGCCAGCGTCACCGCCGCGCTCTCGCCCAGGGCCTGGTCGAAGTACACCTCCAGCTTGGCCTGGTCGATCCGGGTGCCGATCGGCAGCACATCCGCCGAAGGCGCGCCGAAGAACAGCAGCGCCCGGTTCAGCCCGGCGGCGGTCTTGCCCACCGGCAGCTTCCAGGAGTCGGCGTAGGGAGTGGTGGCCGTGGCCTGGCTGACGTAGGTGTCGTACACGTCGACAGCCCAGTCGTTGATCTTGAGGGTGGGATCGATCAGCACCGGCCACGCCCGCTCCGGCGCCGCCAGCCACGCCGCGTCCGGCTTCAGCGTGATCGTCGCCTCACCACCCTGGCTCGGGGCCAGTTCCTGGGTGATGGCGCCGGTGCGCTTACCGAACGGCGACGCCGCATCATTCTCGGCGTCGATCATGAACGGGCGCGGGACGGTAAAGGCTCGCTTACCGCTTTCATCGGCGAACGCGATGGACCCGTCCGGGTTCTGCGCCGTCTGCAGTCCGCCGCCGGTCTTGACGGTGAACGCGAACACCGTCCCGGCCGCGGGCGCCTTGGTGAGCCGCAGGTGTTCGGTCACCCCCGAGGCGGTGACGGTGTAGACCAGGTCGGCGCCATCCCACACGCCCGGGTAGGTGACCGTCGAGCCCTCCACTCGCGGGACGATCTGCCGGGCCTCGCCGGGCAGGCCGAGGGTGACCTGCCGCTTGCCGACGCTGAGGCGGATCAGCTTGTCGCTCTTGTCGCCGAACCGAGCCTGAAAGCCGGTCTTGTCGTTGCCGTGGACGAACCCGTCCTCCGCGACTGCAGTGACGGTGGTGTCGACGGGCTGCCAGGCGCCGGCGGCGTCCTGGTAGTGCACCGGCCGGGTGGAGATCTCCGCCTGCGAGCGGCCGTCCTCCAACTCGTACACGGTGCCGTACCGATACCGCTTACCGGTGAGCTCTTTGGTGCGTTTGCCGGGCGGGGCCGCCTGCCAGGCCGCGGCCGGGCGGCTGTCGCGGCCCGGCAACGTGACCTTGTCCGCGCTGGCGGGTGTGCGGCCTTCCGGTTCCGTGGTGAACCAGTCGGCCACCTGGGCGGTCAGCCATGTCGCCGCGCGGGAGAGCGGGCCGGGTTCGGCCGGGCCGGTCTGCGCCGCGGCGGGCGACACTGGGGCCAGCGTCAGCACCATGGCGAGGGTGGTGATCAGGGTAACGGCTCGACGTAACCATGTGTGACGACGAGACCTCGATTGTGGGCATCTGAGGGGTAATTGCGACACGGGTACACTCCACGACTCACGTGACCCACCAGGGGCCGCAGATAAGCGGGACCTAAAGATCCCGGAGCAAAAACACCCGCATCACGCCACAAATCGGCACATTCGGTCAAGAAGTACGGAAGGTGACTTACCTCATTAACCGAACGCACTCTTGAATGACCGCCGGATATGTCACATGCTGCAAAGATCCACCCGCAGATGGAATCCCAGCCGATCTACGCGCAATGTAACTCAGAGTAAAGACCCCAGGTTGGCAAGACTATCCCTCGACGCACCGGGGATGCGATTCCCAGCGAACTCACAGGATCACCGCACCCGGTCAACCCTTCATTCACTACCTCCTGACCTGCGCGGCAGCGAATTTTTGCCTGACGGTCTTGACCGCCGTCACCTTCCATGTCTAGATCGAAACGGTTTGTCCCGCTTCGCACCCCCAGGAGGACCGCCTCATGCCAGCGGCTGGAACGCTCACCCGGTGACGACCCACCCTCACCAAGCGACCACGGTGCAACGGCACAGACGCGGACGGACGATAGGGACCGCCACGCTCCTGGCAGGCGTCCTCCTCCTCGTCCTCGCCGCCCTCTTGATCGGCATCCCCACCAGTTACCCCACGCTCGACCCCTTGCCGACCCTCGAAGGCAACACCACCACGCCGCCCTTGGCTGCCATCGCCATCCGCCCCACCGCCGCCCCGGCCAGTCCGACCTCACGCCGGCAG
>NZ_VCKY01000400.1 GCF_005889735.1 Nonomuraea turkmeniaca | reverse complement strand
GGACGGGGCCGGGGACTGGCCGATGGCGGCGAACCGCTCGCCGTCGTACACCAGGCTGTCGGTGGCGGCTGCCGCGGCCGCGTCGCCGCCCTGCTCCAGCCAGGCGGCCAGGTCGGCGAGCAGCTCGCGGACGGTTTTCACGTCCTCGCGTGCGCATGCTTCGACCAGGATCTCCTCGACGACCCTGCCCCTGGGGATGGGGCGCTCCGCGCCGTCGGGGAGCTGTTTGAGTCCGGCGCGGGTGAGCTCGTACAGCCCCGGCCCTTCCTCCACGAGACCGAGCGGCAGCTCGCATGTGCGACCGGGGTCGATCGGCTGCTCGCATGTGCGATCGGGGTTGGTCGGCTGCTCGCATGTGCGACCGGGGTCGGTCGGCTGCTCGGCGGGTTCGCTCGCGATGGCGCGGTCGTCGTGCGGCGAGCTCTCCGCCTGCCGGCTCTTGCTGGTCAGCGGGGGGCGGGTGGCCACGGCCAGCCACAGCGGGGCCAGCTCCTCACCCAGGCGGTGCCGGAACACCAGGCGGGTCAAGCGCAGCGGGTCGGCCACCAGCATACGATCGCCGCCCCTCGAGCTCAGCGGGAACGTGAGCGCGTCCGGCAGGTCGAAGGTCAGGGCCTCGCGGGCGAGCAAGGCACGGGGCGCCTGCCGGCCCGGGTACGCCGCGTAGCACCGCTGCACCGTCAGCCCCGCCGACTCCAGCCCGGCATCCAGGGAGCCTGGCCCGCTGGGGTAGGTGGGGTCGAAGCCATGCGGGGCCCACTGGTCGTCGGCGCCGTCCCGGTCGGCGGGGCGGGCCTCGATGAAGCGGTCCACGCCTAGGTCGTTGCGTACGCCGAGCACCAGCCGCCCGCCGGGCGCGACGAGTGCGGTCAGGGCGTCGAGCGACTCGATCCAGGCCGCGGCCGGCGCCTCGGCGGAGTGCGTCCGCAGGAGGCCGTCCAGCGCCAGCACCAGGTCGTACGGCTCGTCCGCCGTGAACGCCTCCAGCCGGCCGCAGAAGATGGCGAGTCCCGGATGGCGCTCGCCGAGCGCGCAGGCGTCGGGGTAGGAACGCAGCAGCACGGCCGCCGCGGGCGCATGCGCCGCAGAGGCACGCGCAGAGGCGTCCGTCACGGAGACGCCCGCCGCGGACACGGCCGCCGCGGAGGCGTGCGCTGCCACCTCGTCCACGACCGCCTGCGGATGCGGCCCGACCAGAAGGACTCTGCCGCTCGGCGGGAGTACCCGCCTGATCAGCTCCTGTGCCGCGCCCCGCCAGTCCGTCGTGCCACCCATGTTGGACATGTCAGACCACAGCAGCATTTCGCCGCCGATCAAATGAACGTTCTCGGGCGCCTCTGTGTTCATGGCCTCACTCCGCGAGGCGGGCTCGGTCGCCACCTGCCGCCGCCCGGCGGCGGCACTCCCTCGCGTGCTCACGCCCACCGCACCCGCTTCCATCCGAACATTCGCCGTAGTTCCTCCGGTGTCGCCTGATATTCGAATCCCAGCTCGCGCCGTGCCACCTCGGCCGCCAGCTCCGGATCGACCCGCGTGCCGTGCATCTCGGGCCAGAGCCGCATGCGGCGCGCCGTGCCGCCGTACTCGGGACGTTCGTCCTCGAACTGCATCGGATCCCCGTACACGGCCACCTCGCACCCCACGGAGGCGCCGTAGAACAGCGCGCTGCCGAGCCGGTTGGAGGCCACTCTGCGGTGGCGCCGCAGCTGGACCAGCTGCTTGCGCAGGAAGTCGCGTCCCTTGCCCTCCCAGCGGGATCCGCGCTCACCATGGCAGACAACCCGAAATCCCCTCGATTCGTACGCCCGCCGAATGTCCGGATTCGCGAATTCCAACCAATAAAGGCAAACGGTGACCGGACCCGTCTCGACATTTCTGATTTCGTCGGCGAGTCGCGTGTGGTCACCGCTGACGGAATGCTTCTCCCAGCCGTGAAAGGGATACCAGATCGTACCCTCACGCTTCGGCGTCACGCCCAACTCGGGCTCTTGGTGAAGGAGGTAGATCCAGGGCGCGCCGATCAGGTAGTGCCCCCTTCTGCCCATCGACCAGCCTCGGCGGCGCAGCACGTCGGACCAGATGAAACGAGGGTATCCAGGGCTGCACCAGTGGTCGTTGGGGGGAAATCCATGGAGATAGTTCCATCCGTGCTGAAGGAAACCTTGGATGCGTTTTGGCACCTCGTCCGGCATTCCGCAGTATCTGCCGAGTATGCGAGAGTGCCCGTACCAGTGATTGGATTCGTCCATCATTCCCCCCGTAGCTGTTGGCGCGCCCCATGCGACATTCCCAGCGCCCAACCAGCCTCACTCGCCGTTATACGGTTCCATTACTCGAGGCGGGGGCTTGGTTTCTCCGAACTCGGAAATGCCGCTACACTACGTCGTGGCTTGAGGACAGAGAGTGAGTGATCATGAGTCATCTCGATCGCCTGCGGGCCGTCTTCCGCAGGGCGCTCAACCTTCCCACCGACGCCGACGTCGACGGCCTCGAATACCGCGCCATCCCGCAGTGGGACTCGCTGGCCCACATGGCGTTGATCGCGGCGATGGAGGACGAGTTCTCCATCATGATCGACACCGATGAAATGATCGACATGAGCTCGTTCGCGAAGGCGACTGAGCTGCTGGAGAAGCATGGCATCGGCGCCGCCGCCGTCTAATCCGGGCACCGCCACACCATCGGAGCTCCGCACTGCCATGCCACCCGATCCCGGCACTGCCATGCCACCCGATCCCCGCACCGCCATGCCGATGGAAGCCGGCACCGCCATGCAGCCGGAGCCGCCACCGTGCGACTGCCCGGTCACCACGAGGGCGGAGCACCCGCCGTCGTCGTCCGAGCTCTGGAGGTCGCCATGACATCGAAGCCGCGACCATTGGAGCAGCCCGGCTCAGGGCCTCGCGTCGCGCTCGTCACGGGGTCGACGGCGGGCATCGGGCGGGCGGTCGCGGTGCGCCTGGCCGCTGCCGGATACGCGGTCCAGGTGCATGGACGAGGCGAGGAGCGCGCCTCGAAGGCCGCCGCCGAGGTGGCGGCGGAAACCGGCGGGCCGGCCTACCCCGTCCACGGTGACGTGGCGGACCCTTCGCTCGTCTCCGCCATGATGCGGCAGATCTACCAACGTCACGGCCGGCTCGACGCGCTCGTGATCAACGCCGGCATTCACGCCGCCGGCCTGCTCGGCATGGTCCGCCCCGACATGGTGCACCGGTTGTTCGAGGTCAACGCCGTGGGTGCGACACACACCCTTCAGGCCGCGCTCAGGTTGCTGCGCCGGGGCACGCTCCCCGCCGTGGTGCTGGTCTCTTCGATCATGGGCCGCGCGGGGGGCCGGGGACAGGCGGTCTACTCCGCGACCAAGGCGGCGGTCATCGGCCTCACCCTGGCTGCGGCCAAGGAGCTGGGTCCCACCGGGATCAGGGTCAATGCCGTAGCTCCTGGCTACATCCAGACGGACATGCTCTCCACGCTCGACAACGACGCCCGGGAGGCGACGATCGCAGCCACCCCGCTCGGCCGCCTCGGCACGCCTGACGACGTGGCCGGCACCGTCGAGTTCCTGCTCTCACCCGCCGCGGATTTCATCACAGGGCAGGTCATCGGCGTGGACGGCGGACTGACACCATGACCTCCCCCATTCCCCCGGCACGGCACGGCGCCGAGCCGTCCCCAGATCCGCAGGCCGCATCCGGCCCCGAGACATCCCGGCACCCGCAGGCCGCATCCGGCCCCGAGACATCCCGGCATCCGCAAGCCGTGCCCCACCTTCAGGCGTCCCCGCATTCGCGAGCCACGTCGGGCCCCGAGGCGTGCCCGCATCCCCGGGCCGGGCTCGGTGGTGCGGTCCTTCCGCACCACGAGGCGCGGCTCCTGGTCGCCGGGGAAGCGGCGGGGCTCGGCGGTGATGAGCTGGGTAACCGCATCACGCGCGCGGCTCAGGCTCTCTCGCAGTTGCGCCCAGGTCCGCTGTTCTGCGGCATGCGCAACAACCTCGCGTCCGTGCTGCGTTACCTCGCCGCCTGGCGTTCCGGCCGGCCGATCGCGCTGCTGGATCCGGACCTCCCGACGGAGACGCTGGCCGACCTGGCGGGGCGGTTCCGGCCGGTCGCACTGCTCGGTTTCACGCACGCGGCCGACGGCTCCCCGCCGGCGCGTCGCGACGTGCCCGACCCGCATCCGGACCTCGCGGTCCTCCTCGCCACCTCGGGCTCCACCGGCAATCCCAAGCTCGTACGCCTATCGCGCCAGGCGGTCCTGGCCAATGCTCAGGCCATCGCCACGGCCCTGTCCATCACGCCCGGCGAGATCGCGCCCACGAGCCTGCCGCTGCACTACAGCTACGGCCTGTCCGTACTCAACAGCCATCTGGTGGCGGGCGCGACCGTGATGCTGACGGAGGCGGGACTGCTGGAGCGGTCGTTCTGGACGCACCTGGACGCACACCGGTGCACGTCACTGGCCGCCGTCCCCTACCAGTACGAGATGTTGCGCCGGCTCCGCTACGACCGGTCGGAGCACCCGACGATCGCCACGCTCACCCAGGCCGGCGGACGGCTCGGCGCCGAGCTGGTCGCGGAGTTCTCGGGGAAGGCCGACCGCTTCTTCGTCATGTACGGGCAGACGGAGGCCACCGCCCGCATCGCGGTCATGCCCCCGGACCGGCTCGCCGACAAGCCCGGCTCGGTCGGGGTGGCCGTCCCCGGAGGACGGCTGGACATCGAGGAGGGCGAGGTGGTCTATCACGGTCCCAACGTCATGATGGGCTACGCGGAGACGGCCGCGGACCTGGCCCGAGGGGACGATCTAGGCGGTGTGCTGCATACCGGCGATCTGGGCCGGCTGGACTCCGACGGCTTCCTCTCCATCACCGGGCGCCTCAAGCGGATCGCCAAGATCTTCGGCGTGCGGGTGAACCTGGACGACGTCGAGCGCCTCCTGCGCGGCTCGGGGCCGGTGGCGGCCACCAGCGGGGACGACCGGGTGACGGTGTGGGCCGAGGGGCTCGACGCAGCCGGGTGCGCGGGGCTGGCGCGGCGGCTGGGGGCCGAGCTGCGGGTGCATTGGAGCGGGTTCGACGTACGCGGCGTCGACCGGCTGCCTCTGCTGGCCACTGGCAAGATCGACTACCGCGCCTTGGAAGCCCGCGCATGACGGCCGCAAGGCGACATTCGTCCGGGTACGCGCGGCGCCCCCGACCCCCATTCGGCGCCCGGCCCACTGCGCGGCACACCACCCCGCCAGGTGGCATCCCACCTACGCGGCGCACCACGGCGCGGTGCCTTCTTCGCGCGACACCTGGCCAGGCGAACGATGCGGCAGATGGCCGGGCGGTCGATGCGGCAGATGGCAGGCGAGCGGTGGTACGTCCGGCCAGGCTCGCGGTGCCGGGCTGCTTCGCGGGGGTGGGGCGTGCGGG
>NZ_VCKY01000003.1 GCF_005889735.1 Nonomuraea turkmeniaca | reverse complement strand
ATCGGGGGGAGGGCGTCGAGGTGCCAAGCCGCCCTGATCTTCTGGAGGGTGGACCGGGCCAGGGCATCGGCGGTCCCGATCTCGTGCTGGGCCCGTGCCAAGGCGGGGAAGGAACCAGGGTGACCGGGCTGCGACGCCCGCGTGATGAGCTCCTTCGACAGCGTCGCCGAGAAGATCGCCGACACCGTGTCCAGGTAGTAGGCCCGGTTCGCGAGCGTCATGCCGAGCCGCGCGCCATCGGGCAGCATGGCGGCGTGCTCGGCGATCCGATCCCCGAGCTCGCGCAGACCTCCCTGCTCGGCGACCAGGTCCGCGCGGAAGAACCGCAGCAGCTCCTCGGGAGCCGCCGCCCCGTTCCCCGCGCTGTTGGCGGTCCTGGCCAGCTCGCGTTCGACGAGTGCGGCGGTGATCTCGGCCAGCGGGCGTGATCCGCTGGGGGTGACGAGCGCGACCGCCGCCCTGGCGGTGCGCAGCAGCTCGCGCGGCATGCCGCCGGACAGGCAATAGAACAGCGCCGCGAACGGCTCGGGCAGGCCGATGACCCTGGTGTCCAGCAGCTTCACCGCGGTCCGGTAGCCGAGCGGCTCGACCCTGACGACCTCGTCGATGGCGCTGTCGAAGGCGTCCCTGCGGCCGGTCGTGGCCAGCTCCGCCTCCTTCAGCGCCTCGTCGGAGACGGACAACACGAACAGGCAGTGCGGCACGTCGAAGACGACCTTGAGCTCGTTGAGGAAGTCGCGGGCGCTGCTCACCGGCATGATCCGGTCGAGCTCGTCGACGGCGACCACCAGGCGCCGGCCGGGCCGGGCCGCGGCGAGCTCCTTCCCCACCACGGCCAGGAAGTCCGTGAGCAGCTGCACGATCTCCGGGTAGGACAGCGGCTGGCGGGCGTGGCTCGTGCCGCGTTTGACCGACAGGGTCCAACTGCCCCAGCCGCCACCCGCGGTCACCTCCCCCGAGGTGGTGCGCAGGAAGCGGATGTGCTGCAGATGCTTGGCGGCCTCGGCGGAACACTTCAGATCGGCGGTCACCACGCGCTCGCAGAGCTTGGCGAACAGGTGCAGCATGAACTCGCGCCGGTCGTAACTGACCGGTGCGGTCAGCTCAACGGCGAGCTTGGCGTCCTCGCCGCCCGTGCAGAACGCCTTGAGCAACTCGGTCTTGCCCACGCCGCGCGGCCCGGCCAGGGCGATGCTGCCGCCGTCCATGCCGCTGCTGATCAGGAGGAGCCGGTGCTCGGCGGGGGTGGGCACATGCCAGTCCAGGCCGCGGACGCGGCGCAGGCCGGGCACGGGACCGAGGCTGAGCGCGGTGGCGTACCTCCGGGCCGCCTGCTCGCTCATCTGCTCGCTGATCCGGGCGCGCAGGAAGCCCAGCAGGCTCGCGTACAGCGAGGTTTCCCAATCGTCGGCCAGGCGGCCGAGGTGGATCCGCTCGTCGAGATCCGAGCCCTTGGCGGAGGTGTCGCCGAACGAGAGCAGGAACGACAGGAAGGCCAGCACGAGACCGACCGCCGCACCGCCGGCGACCGGCCATTCCCACCCCAAGCCTTCTCCCGGCCCTGGTAGCCGCTGGTGGACGAAGTGCCAGGCGACCTGCTCGAGACCGGTGCCGAGGGCCGTGAACACGAACAGCGCCATCGTCATCGCGCCCGCCAGCATGCTCCCGGCCATCTGACCGTCGCGGGCGCCCGACTGCTTCGCCCGCACGCCCGGCGAGAGCAGATGAATCAGCCAATAGGTGACGACGCCGGCAATCGCGCCCAGGACGACGATCGCCGCGACGGAACTCACGCTGTTCTGGACGACGTCACCGAGGGCGGCGGCGCGGCGTTCGGCCTGCGCGTCCCCGAGCTCCACGCTCCAGCCGTACGCGACCCCCGCCGCCAGGATGACCAGCGCTCCCGTGCTCGCGGAGACCACTGTCCGGCCCTTGCGCCGCCGGCGCCTCCGCTCCTGGGCCTGGTGTTCCGCGGCGGCTCTGCGGTATTCCTCCTCCGCGGTGCGCACCTGGCTCATGATGAGTGTGCGCTCTGCCAGCGCCGCGTCGCGGAGATCTTCGGCGGAGGGCGCGTCCGGCTCTTTCAGGCTGGCCAGCAGCTCGGGCTCGTCCAGCGCACGCGTCAGGAGGTCGGCGAAGACTTTGTCCTGCTGTTCGTCGGTCAACGACGGGGCACCTTCTCCTCGATGATGACCACAGCATGATAGGGGAAAGATCAGTTCTTGATGCCGGTGAGCGTGACCCCCTCGATGAAGTAGCGCTGCAGGACGAAGAAGAGCGCGATGATCGGCGCGATCACCGCCGCGGACGCCGCCATGAGGTAGCCCCACTGCGTCAGGTACATGCTCTGGAACGACGCCAGCCCCAGCGACAACGTGTAGTTCTCCTCGCTCTGCAGGTAGAGCAGCGGACCGAGGAAGTCGTTCCAGGTGCCGATGAACGTGAAGATGGTGACCACGATGATCGCCGGCTTGGACAGCGGCATGACGATCGTCCAGAACACCCGCCACGGTGACGCCCCGTCGATGTAGGCGGCCTCGTCCAGCTCGAAGGGGATCGTCAGGAAGAACTGCCGGAGCAGGAAGATGTTGAACACTCCCCCGCCCGCCCCGGCGAACCAGCTCGGCACGGTCAGCGGCGCGATCGTGTCCAGCGCGCCGAGCTCCTGCCACATCACGAACGTCGGGATGAGGGTGACCGCGTACGGCAGCATGACGCCGCTGAGCAGCAGCGCGAACACCACGTTGCGGCCGCGCCAGCGCAGCCTGGAGAAGCTGAAGGCGGCCACCGCGCAGGTCAGCACGGTCCCCAGGACGCTGATGACGGCGATGACGAGGGTGTTGACGAAGTAGCGGCCGAAGGGCTGCGTGGTCAGCGCCTCGCTGAAGTTCGACCACTGGAACGGGGCGGGGATCCACTCCGGCGGCGAGACGAACATCTGCGCGTCCTGCATGAGCGCGCTGCGCACCAGCCAGACGAACGGCAGCAGGGTCGGCAGGGCCCCCGCCACCAGCGCCAGGTAGAGCAGGATCCGGCCGTACCTGCGGGGTTTGCGCAGCCCCTCAGTCGGGGCAACCCCGCGGGCGCCGGTCCGGTCCGGGGCCGCCACGGCGGTCATCGTGCACCTGCCATCTCGTAGTAGACCCAGCGGCGGGCGTTTCTGAACATCAGGAACGTCACCACCATGATGATCATGAAGAGGGTCCAGGCGAGGGCGCTGGCGTAGCCCATCTCGCTCTCGGTGAACGCCTTGCGGAACAGGTAGTAGACGTAGAAGAGGGTGGCGTGGTTGGGGCCGCCCTCGGTCATCACGTACGCCTGGTTGAACACCTGGAACGTGCCGACCACGCCGACCACCAGGTTGTAGAAGATCGTCGGCGTCATCATCGGCAACGTCACGTGCCAGAAGCGCCGCCACGGGCCGCCGCCGTCGATCGACACCGCCTCGTACAGGTGGCGCGGCACGCCCTGCAGCCCGGCCAGGAAGATCACCATGGTGTTGCCGAAACCCCAGGTGCTCATGATGATCAGCGACGGCACGGCGGTGGACTCCGCGTAGATCCACTGCGAGGCGGGCAGCCCGCCCTGCCGCAGCAGCGAGTTGAGCAGCCCGAAGTCCGGATTGAAGATCCAGATCCAGAGCACGACGTTGGCGATCGCCGGCACCAGCGTCGGCAGGTAGAAGATCGTCCGCCACACCGCCAGGCCGCGGACCTTCTCGTTGAGCAGCATGGCCACGGCGAAGCTGACGATGAGCACCAGCGGGACCGAGCCGAGCGTGTAGTACGTGGTGGTGGTCAGCGACTTCCAGAACAGCTCGTCGCCGGCCATGGCGGCGTAGTTGTCCAGCCCGACGAACGACGGGCTCGCGCCGATCGTCCAGTCGGTGAAACTGAAGAAGGCCGAGGCCACCATCGGGCCGATCGTGAAGATCAGGAACCCGAGGATGGCCGGCATCGCCATGAGGATGCCCCAGCGGGTCTCCAGACGGCGCATCAGACGTCCTGGGTGTGGTGCCAGCCCTGCAGCATGCTGGTGATCTTGGGCGCGGCCTCCTTGAGGATCTCGGCGGCCGGGCGCTTGCCGGTCTCGAGCTCCTGCAGGGCGGGGGTGAGCACGTCGCTGGCGATCGCGGACATGTTCTTGACCCGGTTGCGGAAGTCGGGCACGCCGTGCTGGCGCGTGTAGTCCACGACGGCCGTACGGAACTCCGGCGGGTGCTCGGCGTTCTTGGTCCAGGAGTCGATGGCGGCCTGGTCCTCGTAGTACTTCTTCTCCTGCGGCATCCACAGACCCTGCTTGAACAGGTCGACATAGCGGGGGTCGTTGTGGAAGGCGAACAGCTCCACCGCCTCCTGCTCGTGCTTGCTCCCGGCGAACACCGCCGACGCGCCGGCCACCTGGGTGGCGGTGAACGGCTCCTGGTACTTCGGCAGCACGCCGATGCCGTAGTCGACCTTGCTCTCGTTCATGTCGAGCAGGCTCCAGTGGCCGTCCACCACCATCGCCACGCGCTTGGTCTTGAGCAGGATGTTGGTGCCGGGCACCTCGTCGCCGGTGGCGGCGAGCTGGCCGGGGCCGGGCGCGACCCGATGCTTGTAGATCAGGTCCTGCAGGTTCTGGAAGACCTCGATCGCCTCCGGCGAATCCAGCGTGCATTTCTTGCCGGACTCGTCGGCGATGTCGCCGCCGTTGCTGCGCAGGAAGCCGTACCAGGCGGCGCCGTACGTGATGCTGCTGGAGATGCCGAACTGCTTGATCTGCTTGGGGTCGAAGCCGGACTCGTCCGGGCGCTTGCCGCTCTGGTCGAGGGTGAGCTTGTAGGCGTTCTCGACGAACTGGTCCCATGTCCAGGCGGAGGCCGCGTCGGCCGGCGGCGTCACGCCCGCCGCGGCCACGGCGGACTTGCTGAACCACACCATCATGGACTCGTTCGCGGTCGCGATGCCGTGCAGCTTGTCCGGGCCGCTCCACAGGTACGCCTCCGGCAGGTAGCCGGCCAGCTGCGGGTATTTCTGCAGGTACGGGAACAGGTTGACGAGCTTGCCCTGCTCGCCGAGGCGGAAGGACATCGACATCGGCACGTAGCCGGCGTCCGGCAGCTTGTTGCTGGCGACGAGCGTGTTGAGCTTCACGTCGTACTCGTCGGGGGTGAACAGCGGCTTGACCGTGACACCTGGGTTCTTCTGCTCGTACTGCTTGAGCATGCTCTCGACGGCCTTCTTCTCGAACGTCGAGCCCCAGAACATGAACTGCAGCTGCGTGCTCCCGGCGGGAGCCGAGCCGCCGCCGCTGCCGCAGGCCGCCGCCGCGGTGCCGAGGGCGGCGAGCCCGCCCAGCTTCAACAGATCACGTCTCTTCATCGGCGTGCTTCCTTACGCGAGGGGGATCCAGACACGCATCGCGCCACCGTCGCGGTTGTCCCACTGGAAGTAGGGGACGGCCGTCGCGGTCGCGCGGGTGCTGGTCGTCAGGGGGGTGTCGGTGTACGGCAGTCCGCCGCGCGGCTGGCTGAGGGTGCGGGCGGCGTCGATCTCGAGCAGCACCGTCCGGCCCACGCCCTCGATCTCGCGGGCGACAGGGCGCGGCACGGCGTCGGGGGCGATCGCGAGGTCGTCCACCTCGACGCCCTCGGGCTGGTCGGCCTGCTCGAAGCAGTAGACGAGCGGGCCGCGCTGCAGCGCGACGCTGCCCCGGACCGCGTCGATCCTGTGGTGGGGGCGCATGAGCCTGGGCGTCAGGTCGAGCCGCAGCTCGACGGTGTCGCCCGCGTGCCAGGCGGCGCGGCGGATGCGGAAATATCCGTCTTCGCCGGCCCGCGCGGGACCGTCGTCGACGTACGTGGACTCGCTCCAGGACGGGATGCGCAACGCGAGCTCCCAGTCGCCCTCCGGAGCCTCCTCCACGGTGACGCGGACGACGCCGTCCCACGGGTAGCCGGTCTCGACGCGCACGCGGGCGCCCGCCGCCTCGATGTGGCCCGCCGCGTACTGGTGCAGCTGGAGGCCGGAGGAGGTCTCGGTGGCGAGGTAGCCGCCGAGCGAGGCCACCAGGCGCATGATGTTCGGCGGGCAGCAGGCGCAGGCGAACCACTCCCTGCGCCGCCCCAGGTAGGCGTCCTCGACGAGGTCGTCCCTGCGCTGCAGCGGGTTGACGTAGAAGAAGCGGGTGCCGCCGGCCGAGGTGGAGGCGGCGAAGGCGTTGTAGAGCGTGCGCTCGATCAGGTCCGCGTACCGGCCTTGGCCGGTGGCCAGCAGCAGCCGCCAGTTCCAGTGGATGCTCGCGATCGCCGCGCAACTCTCGCTGTAGGCACGGTCCGACGGCAGCTCGTAGCGCTCGCCGAACGCCTCGCCGTCGTGGCGCGAGCCGTGGCCGCCGGTGATGTACGTCTTGGTGGCGACCATGTCCTCCCAGCGGCGCACCGAGCACTCCAGCAGCGACTCGTCTCCCGTCTCCAGGTAGACGTCGACGACACCGGCGTCGAGGTAGAGCTGGCGCACGGCGTGGCCGACCGCGGTGTCGGCCTCGCGTACCGGCAGGTGGTCCTGGGCGTAGAGCATCCCCATGCCGCTGTCGGCGATCAGGCCCTTGCCGCGGTTGTCGATCAGCTTGGCCGCCAGGTCGAGATAGGCGCGCTCGCCCGTCAGCCGGTACAGCTCGACCAGCGCCGTCTCGACCTCCGCGTGGCCGTCGATGCCGTCGTTGCCGCCGGTCAGGAACACCTCGACGAGGTGGTCGGCCAGGCGGCGCGCGATCGGCAGCAGGCTGTCGCCGACGCCCGCCCGGGCGGCCGCCACCGCGGCCTGGAACAGGTGGCCGGCGCAGTACATCTCGTGGCTGTACTCCAGCTCGGCGTAGATCTTGTCCGGCTTGACCACCTGGTAGTGCGAATTGAGATAACCGTCGGACCGCTGCGCCCTGGCCAGCACGGCCGACGCCTGCTCGACGAACGCGGCGTAGCCGGGCTCCGGGGCGCGGGCGTGCTCCCACGAAACGGCCTCGAGTTGCTTGTAAAGATCGGAATCCTGGAACCGGTACCCCTGAAAGGGCCCATCGCCCTCCCCCGCCCGAGCTCCGGCACGCCGGAGGTTCGGCAGCGCTCCCGAGCGCTCCATCTGCTCCAGGCCCAGCGGGATGCTCGCCTCGTGGTTGATCTCCTGCCACCGAGCGAGCGGCCCGCCCGTGATGACGGCGTCCCTGACACCGATCGGCCGCAACACGGCCCGGCCTGAGGGTACGGCGGGACCGGGGATCTGCTGCATTGAGCTCCTGACCTCTGGGTGAGAAAACTTGGGAATAGGTTTGCTCAATCGGAGAGTAAGGTGTGATACATCACTGGTCAAGAGTAAGACTGTGCGTGTCATCTATGACCGCGAAAGGGGAGTCGGTTGGCCAACCCCTCGGAACGGACGGCGAAGAGCATCACGATCAGGGACGTCGCGGCCGCCGCCGACGTGTCGATCGGCACCGCGTCCAAGGCGCTCAACGGCCGCGGTCGCATGCGCGACGAGACCCGCGGCCGGGTCCTGGCCGCCGCCGAGCGGCTCGGCTTCCGGCCCAATCCGCTCGCCCAGGGCCTGCTGGCCGGGCGCACGTACACGGTGGGCCTGGTGACGGGCGACAGCTTCGGGCGCTTCAGCATCCCGGTGATGCTGGGCGCGGAGGACGCGCTGGGCGCCGGGCAGATCTCGGTGTTCATGTGCGACACGCGCGACGACCCGATCCGGGAGCGCCACTACGTCGAGCGGCTGCTGGCCCGGCGCGTCGAGGGCATCATCGTCACCGGCCGGCGCACGGAGCCACGCCCGGGCATCGGCCGCGACCTGCCGGTTCCCGTCGTGTACGCCATGACCCAGTCCACCGACGAGTCGGACGTGTCGATCATCCCGGACGACGAGGGCGGCGGCGCGCTGGCCGCCCGGCACCTGCTGGCGACCGGACGCACCCGCATCGGGCACGTCACGGGGCCGCAGCGGTTCGAGGCCGCGCGGCGGCGGGCGCACGGGCTGACCACAGCCCTGTCCGAGGCCGGGCTCGAGCCGGCCGGGGAGGTCCTGTTCGGGCAGTGGAGCGAGGAGTGGGGACGGCAGGGCGCCGACGTGCTGCTGCACGCCGCGCCCGACGTGGACGCCGTCTTCTGCGGCAGTGACCAGATCGCCCGCGGGGTGGCCGAGACGCTGCGCGAGCGGGGGCGGCGGGTGCCCGAGGACGTGGCGCTGGTGGGGTTCGACAACTGGGAGCCGCTGGCGCTGGGCTGCCGGCCGCCCCTGACCACGGTGGACATGAACCTCGGCGAGATCGGGCGCCTGGCCGCCCGGCACATCCTCGACGCCATCGCGGGCCGGCCGTCCGGCGGCGGGGTGACGATCGTCCCCGCCAGCCTGGTGCTGCGGGAGTCGACCCGGCGTGCAACCTCCTGACGCCTTTACATTGTAGATTACGATTGACCGGTGCTGTGTAACACCTTACTGTGCGCGTGGGAAAAGGTATTCCCAATCCACCGGTTGGAGGAGTCCTGATGAACCGTGGGTTCCGCCGCACGCGTCTGATCGTCGCGGCGCTGTTATGCAGCTCCTTACTCACCGGCGTGCCGCAGGCCGCGCACGCCGCCGCCCCCACCGCCCAGGTCGTCGACATGTTCGGCAGGACCGTCAACGACTACGGCGTCAAGCTCGTCGACTGGCAGGGCTACCTGGCCAATCCCTACGTCGAGCTGACCGTCAAACCCCCGCCCGAGGTGCGCTATCCCGTCACCGTCGATCTGAAGGCCGAGGGCACCTCCAGGCTGATGATGGACCTGCCCAGCCAGCTCACCGCCACCGGCGCGACGAAGACCCTGACCTTCGCCGCCGCCTCCGAGCAGAAGACGTTCAAGCTGGCGATCCACTCCAAACGCGGCCCCGGTCAGGATGAAAGTTACACGCTGCGGCTGAACATCAGGGACGCGGACGGGACGACGTACCCGCAGTCCCTGCCGATCCGGGTGCAGCAGGACGAGAAGACCGCGCTGCAGCCGACCCTCCCGCTCGCCTTCGACTACCGGTTCGACACGATCACCGGCTACTTCGGCAACACCGCCTTCAGGACGGCGTCGGAAGAGGCCGTGAAGGACTGGTTCCGGTTCTTCGACATGCAGCCGTTCGACACCGTCGCGGCCGGAGCCGAGCCGAACCACCTGCCGGGCAACGACTGGCAGAACACGATCAACGTCACCAACAACGCCGCCTACAACGGGATGTACGTGTTCTTCCGCGGCATCCAGACCCCGTACTCGACCGGCTACCCCGCCAACAACGGCCGCTACAGCACCCGGGGCGGCCAGCAGCTCCCAGGACCGCTGCACCGCTCCACGGCGATGATCTTCGAGTACGACGAGGCGAACAAGCAGCTGTTCACCTCCCTCGCCGACGAGGACTGGTACCGGACGGAGATCCAGGGCTCGGTGCTCGACGTGCACGGCCTGGTCATGCACGAGTACGGCCACTCGGTCGCCTTCCACAGCGACTGGGCCGGCATGCGCTCGTACGTGCAGGGCGGCGGCAACGATCCGGACGTGGTCGCCTACCAGGGCTACGCCGTGCCGCTCGACAGCAGCTACCACATCCCCGGCGAGCAGCGTTACTGGGACCGCATCAGCGGGCAGAGCGGCGGCTGGACCCACCTGTTCCCCACCCGCAGGTGGATGCTGACCAAGCTGGCCCTGCTGGTGGCCGAGAACGCCGGCTGGAAGCTCAACCGCAACCTCACCCCGTTCCTGCCGCCGTCCATCGTCACCACCTCGCTGCCGTCGGCCACGCCCGGCACGGCCTACCAGCAGACGCTCGAGGCCAAGGGCGGAGTGCCGTTCTACGACTGGCAGGTCACCAGCGGCTCGCTGCCGGCCGGCCTGAGCCTCAACCGCTTCACCGGCGCCGTCACCGGCACGCCGACGACCGCGGGCACGTCCACGTTCACCGTTCAGCTCCGCGACTACGACCGGCTCAGCACGCCGGTGACCAGGACGTTCACGCTGACCGTCGGGAACGGCGGGACGCCGACCAACCTGGCGCGGACCGCCACGCCGTCGGCCTCGTACACCTCGCCGTGGGAGAGCGTCGCGGCGATCAACGACGGCATCGACCCGCCCAGCTCCAACGACACCGTCAACCGCCGCTGGGGCACCTGGCCCAACACCGGCGCGCAGTGGGCCGAGCTGACCTGGACCTCTGCCCAGACCATCAGATCCGCCGACGTGTACTTCTTCGACGACGGCGGCGGCGTGCGCCTGCCCGCCTCCTGGAAGCTGCAGTACTGGAACGGCAGCGCCTACGCCGACGTCCCCGGCACCTACCCCACCGCGCTGAACGCCTACAACCGGGTCACGTTCAGCCCAGTGACCACGACCAGGCTCCGGGTCGCGCTGCAGAGCGGCCAGGCCTCGGTCGGGCTGCTGGAAGCGAAGGCATTCTCGTAGAAAGGCTTCCATGAGGAAGATCGCGATGTTCGGCGCGCTCGCCGCCCTGGCGGGCGCGCTGTCCCTCCCCTCCCCCAGCCTCGCCGCCCCCAAGGAGGCGCCCCAGCTGGAGGTCTACGACATCTTCTTCCGCAAGGTCAACGACTACGGCGTGCAGCTCGTGGACTGGCAGGGCTACCTCGCCAACCCGCACGTCGAGCTCACCGTCCGCGCGCCGCGGGTGCCCGGCATCACCTATCCGCTCAAGGTGGACCTGCACGCCAAGGGCACCTCCCGGCTCATGTTCAACATGCCCAGCGAGCTGACCGCCACAGGCGCGACCAAGTCGTTCACCCTGACCGGGCCGTTCGACCGGGAGGTCGTGCGGCTGGCCATCCACTCCAAGCAGAGCGCGGGCAGCGACGAGCTGCATCAGTGGGTCATGAAGACCACCGACGCGACCGGCGCCAAACGCACTCAGACCATGCCGATCCGGGTTCAGCAGGACGAGAAGACCCCGCTCGAACCGACCATCCCGATCGACTTCGACTACACGCACGACACGATCACCGGCTACTTCTCCGACCCCGGCGTGCGCAAGGCCGCCGAGAAGGCGGTCAGGAACTGGTTCGCCTTCTTCGACCTGGAGCCGTTCGACACGGTCCCGGCCGGCGACGAGGTGAACCGGCTGCCGGGCAACGACTGGCAGAACGAGGTCGAGGTCACGAACGCCAAGCCGTACAACGGCATGTACGTGTGGTTCCGCGGCATCCAGACGCCGTACTCGACCGGCTACCCCACGGTCAACGGCAAGTTCCACACCCAGGACCGCAAGCCGACCCCCTACCACCGCTCCACCAGCATGATCCTGGAGTACGACGAGCAGCTCATGAAGTTGTTCACGTCCCTGGAGGACGAGGACTGGCACAAGACGGACCTCGGCCAGTACATCGACGTGCAGGGCCTGGTCATGCACGAGTACGGCCACGCGGTCGCCTTCCACAGCGACTGGAAGGGCATGGCCGACTACGTGGCCGCCAAGGGCGCCGGCTACAAGGACGTCATCGACTACCAGGGCTACCCGGTGCCGCTCGACACCAGCTACCACGTGCCCGGTGACGAACCGTACTGGGACCGGCTCAGCGGTCAGAACGGCGGCTGGCGGCACCACTTCCCGACCAGGCGGTGGGAGCTGACCAAGCTCACGCTGCTGATCGCGGAGGCCGCCGGTTGGAAGCTCAACCGGAACCTGACCCCGTTCCTCAAGCCCTCGATCGAGACCGCCTCGCTGCCCGCGGCGACCGCCGGGGCCGCGTATGACCAGCGGCTGAAGGCCAAGGGAGGTGTGCCGTTCTACGACTGGCAGGTCGTGCGCGGTGAGCTGCCCGAGGGGCTGAGCCTGGACCGGTTCACCGGCGCGATCACCGGTAAGCCGGTCACGGCCGGGTCCTATGAGGTCACCGTGCAGCTCCGGGACTACGACAAATCGAGCACGCCCGTCACCCGCGCGTACACCCTCACCGTAGGTTGACTCGGGGCGCGACGCGAACCCGCGTCGCGCCCAAGGCTCACAGGCCGTAACGGCTCTTCAGGTGGCGCCAGTCGCACAGCATCCACGCGTCGAACTCGGTGATCTGGATGCGTTGCCGGCCCTCATCAGGAAGGAGCACACCACAGTCGGCGTCCGGTCGTAGAAGTCGTCCAGGCCGAACGAATGCCCCATGTCATGCAGCAGGATGTGAATGTTGTCGGTGTTGAAGTTGGACATGTAGTACTCGCTGCCCCGGTCGCCGCCGAACCCGGCGGTACTCCAACTTGCACTGTGGATGCCTGGTCTTCAGCAGGCCGGGCGCAAACGACGTACGGTCAGCATGATTCCTCCTGGAGGGTGTAGGCGTAGCCGTCGGCGCGCTGGAGCAGGCGGACGTGCCTGTGATGGATGCCACCCCGTGCGGCCGAATCGGGTGGTGATGTCGAAGAAGCCCGACGAGCGCACCAGCACCCACCCGGTGTGCACGCCGGCCTTGCTGAACGCTCCCGTCACCCGCCAGTACACGATCGCCGTGGGTACCCAGGGCCGGCCGCCTGTGTAGCGGCCGGCCCTCGTCTGCCTGCTCAGAGGCCGTAGCGGCTCTTCAGGTGCCGCCACCAGTCCCGGAACATCCACGCGTCGAACTCCGTGATCGACGCGGCGCTGCCCGCCTTCATGAGGAAGCAGCACTGGCCGGTCGGGGTCCAGTCGTAGAAGTCGTCCAGGCCGAACGAGTGGCCCATTTCATGCAGCAGGATGTGGATGTTGTCGGCGTTGAGGTTGCTCATGTAGTACTCGCTGCCGATCCGCTGCCCCCAGTCGCCTCCCGCGCCACCGCTGAAGCCCGCGGTGAGCCAGAGCGACATGTCGTAGTGGTGTGACGCGCCGCCCGGGCAGTTGGGGTAGTTGCCGCTCTGGTTGAAGAAGCGGCCGCACGGCTCGGCGCACTGCGGCGCGTTCTCGCGGATGTTGTTGACGTAGATGTCGACGGAGGTGTCGCTCCACTGGAGCTGGGCGCGGTCGCGCACGGCCCAGCCGACCACCTTGACCGGCACGTTCGTGTACGGCCAGCCGTTGTGGCCGACCATGACGTCCATCCACTTCTTGAACTGGCGGGCCAGCGCGGCGTGGATCTGGTCACGCTGGGCGGCCGTCACCGTGGCGCTGGTGTCCCAGCGGACGCAGTAGTTGATCGAGCCGCCGTTGGCCATGACCTGGTCCCACCCGTAGTTGCGGAACCCGTACAGGTTGGGGTAGGTGCTCTCCTGGTGCTGCCACACCTCGTTGAGCGGGGTGACCAGGTTGGCGGGCGGGTTCCAGCCGCTCGGGCCGGGGCCCGAGTCCGGCGCCCATGCCCTGATCTCCAGCAGCCCGACCGACGCCTGGCCGCTCTGCAGGACCACGCGCAACCGCGTGGTGCTGACCTGCGAGAACGTGACCGTGTTGTAGGCGTTGACCGCGATGGGGTACGTGCCGGGGATGTCGGCGTAGGCGCTGCCGGTCCAGCGCTGGAGCTTCCACGAGGCGGGTACGCGCACGCCGCCGCCGTCGTCGAAGAAGTACACGTCGGCGGACCTGATGGTCTGCGATGAGCTCCAGGTGAGCTCGGCCCATTGGGTTCCGGTGTTGGGCCAGGTGCCCCAGCGGCGGTTGACGGTGTCGTTGGAGCTGGGCGGGTCGATGCCGTCGTTGATCGCCGCGACGCTCTCCCACGGCGAGGTGTACGAGGCCGACGGCGTCGCCGATCGGGCCACGTTCGTGTCGGCCAGGGCTTCGTCGAGGGGTAAGAGCAGCCAGGTGATCAATAGGAGGGGCAGGATGGCCAGGCGTTTCATAGGGGGCCTCCGCGTGGTAGCGCTAGCATTTCCTGCCTTTCGCTGTCCGAGCCTTGATCGCATGTGCGGGGACGTCCGTCAACTCGCCCCTGGATGGGCCGGTGACCGACCTGCGGCTTCCCGGTGAAACTTTCAGCTGCCCGATCGGTGCCGCGGCGTTGTCGATGCGTCCGCGTAAGGTGCCCGCATGGCGATGCTCATCGGACGGGACCGGCCCGCGGCGGTCCTGCGCGGGGAGATCGAGCGCACGCTGGTCAGCCACGGGTCGCTGGTGCTCGTCACCGGCGAGGCAGGGATCGGCAAGTCCACGCTGGTGGCGAGCGCGGCGCAGGAGGCCGTCCACGGTGGGGCGCGGCTGCTCAGCGGCTCCTGCTGGTCGGCATGCCCATACGCCTGCCGCGCCCCGGAGCCGCCGCCTTCCGCTTCGACGGCGAGGTCTGGACCCTGGCCTTCGCCGGCCGCACCGTGCACCTGCCCGACTCCAAGGGGTCTGGCAGACCTGCGCATCCTGCTGGAGCGCCTGGGCGTGGACGTGTCCGCGGTCGAGCTGCTCAACCCGTCGGGAGGCGAGGTGGTGGTGGCGGCAGGCCGCCTCGGCGGCGACGACGTGCTCGACGAGGAGGCCAGGACCCGCTACCGGAAGCGGCTGGAGCAGCTCGGACGACGAGATCGGCCGTGCCGTCGAGCTCGGCCGCGATCGACGCGCGGCCGAGCTCGACGCGCGGCCGAGCTCGACGCGGAGCGGCAGGCGCTGCTCGGCGAGCTGCGGGCCGCCGCCGGTCTCGGCGGGCGGCCCCGCAGGCTGGGCGACGAGGCGGAGCGTGCCCGCAAGGCGGTCACCGACCGCATCCGCAACGCGCTGCGCCAGCTCGACCAGCGCCACCCCGAGTTGGCCGCCCACCTGCGGGCGTCGGTCTCCACCGGCGCCACGTGCAGCTACCGGCCGCCTCCTGCCGCTCCGGCGCCTCGCTGGGCTTGATCAGCGGATCGCGGCGCAGGCGTAGAACACGTTGCCGCGCACCTTGCACGCCTTGAACCACACGTGGTCGACCTTGCGGTACGTCCCGCGCGCGGTGCTGTAGGACACCCTGGTGCGTGACTTGTAGGTGCTGACGACGCCCTTGCGGACGACGGTCCCTTCGAGGGCGATGCGCGTGCCCCTGGGATAGAAGTAGGCCGTCCACGTGACCCGCTTGCGCGGGTGCCAGCAGACGCGGACCGAGATGTCCGCGTTGGCGGCGCCCTTCGGGCTGCCCGAGATGTTCCTGCAGGCGGCACCCGCGATCGTGCTCTCTCCGGTCGTGCCGGGGGCGGCGAAGGCCGGAGTGCCGAGCAGGCCGGCGGCCATGACAGCGGCCATGACGCCGGCCGATCCCGCCTTGACGATGGTCGTGATGGGTGACTTGATCATGATGTAACGGCGGACTCTGTTCGTCGTGTCGCTCAGCCCTGAGCCCGTTCCCCGATGAGTGGGCTTCGCCGGAATCGGGTTCCATGATGGGACGGCGGCCCCTTGCCTGGCGTTGGCCGTGCGCGCACCGCCATTGACGCTGCGCGCAGACTCCGGTCCTCAGCGCAGCTTCGCGAAGAACGCCGTGACGTCCTGCACGAAGAGCGCGGGCTGCTCGGCGGCGAAGTGGCGCGGTCAGGTCCTCACAGGCCACCTCGACAGTGGCCGGCAGCCGGGCCGCGGCGGGGTTCCTGGTCAGGGCGGGGACCGGCGCGCCGCGCCCGCCGAGTTGCGCCACGATCTGGCGGCCGACCGTCCCGGTCGCGCCGGTCCCGAGAATCGTCATCAAAGAACTCCTGATCGAACGGTTTCAACGTCTCGATGAGGAGGCGCTACATGGGAAATAGCGCCCGCTCGACCGTCAGCCCGTCAGCCCGTCAGCCCGTCAGGTTGGCGCTGCACCACCGGCCCGAGATCGCGGACCAGGCTGTACGGGCCGGCCTCCACCATCGGGCGGCAGCTCGCCGAGCCGTGTCGCCGACGGCTCGGCACCTCGGCGAGCCGCAAATCCCCCGTCCACGGCGGCGCCGGAGAGCCCAGCCTCGCCGCCGTGACAGCGCACGGCCGTCGACGGGTCGCCGCCGATCTGAGGGCCGCGATCGCCGCCGAAGCCGCCAGGACCCGGGGAGCCGGTGGCTCCGTATGTGCGGGCTGCTGCCGGACGCCGGCTTCCCCGGCGCGCGTTCGCGCGGGACGAGGGCGGCAGGTTGACCTGGGAGGATTGCGGACTCGGGCGGTTGGCCGGCTGACGGGCGAGGCGCCGCAGCGGCACGCGCCGCCGGTGTCGCGCTCAGGGTGCCGGTGTGGGCGACGAATGTCCCAAAGATGGCAACGTCCTGATCAGGAGGAGGCCAGGCGCCGCGCGTCGGGGCTGACGGCTTTGCCCGAGTATGCCATCGTGGCTGGTCCCAGCAGCGCCCGGGAGCCGCCGCTCGGCCGTCACGGCCATGGTCGGCGCGCCACACATCACCCTTGTTGTCCCGTTGTGGCCCGGCCCCGATTCCGACCCGATGGATTCTCTACCAGCCGGGCGCGAGCACCACGAACACGCCAGGGGCGCACTCGCGCCCGATCACGAGGAAGGCTGGCCAGCGGAGCCATGACCGGCAGGCACCAGACCCCGACCAGCAGCAAGAGCACGATCACCACCCGAACCGGGCGCGGGAAGCGGCGCCACGTGCGACTGAGCGTCACGCAGATCATCGGTGGCGCCCTGGCCGCTCTCACAGCCGCGATCGCGGCCTCCTATCTCGGCATGGCGGGGACCGTGATCGGCGCGGCGCTGATGAGCGTGGCCACCATGGTGGGCACCGACATCTACACCCACTATCTCCGGCGTACCGGCGACAAGGTCAGGCAGCACACCACGACCAGCTGGCGCAAGCGCCCGGCCCAGTCCGAAGCCGCGACACCGCCCGTCACGCTGCCGCACCCGCCGCGCGGGCGGCTGGGGTGGCTGCGCGTGGGCGCGGCCGCCGCGCTGGTGTTCACGATCAGTTTCGGCGGCATCCTGATCTACCAGATCCTCGCCGGGCAGACGGTGGCCGACCAGGTGAACGGCAAGACCCTCAGGAAGGCCGAGCCCGGCAGGCGGCACGGCCCCAAGGAGCGGCGAGCCGAGCCCGCCCTGCGGCAGCCGCGCTCCCGTTCGGCCTCGCCGGCGCCGGCCGGTGCCGGATCACCGGCTCCCTCACCCACGCCGTCCTCGATCCGCGGGCAGGTCACCGCGACCCCGGCCCCGAGCGGCACGGTGTCCGTCACACCCGCTCCGTACAGTCCGCCGGCCACGCTGGGGTCGCCACCGGCGACCCCATCCACCCCGTCACCCTCTGAGGACCTGTCTCGGGAGAGCGCACCGGCCTCTCCGGCGCCCGCACCCGCCCTGCGGTAGGCGGCGGGCCGGCGTCTCGATCTTCGGTCACAGGCCCTGGTGTTCATCTGTGAGCCACGCCCGCGCTACGTCGCGCCGTCGCACGTAAGCAAGGATTTGAGCGGATGGCGGAGCCGGCCCGGGGAGAAGGACTGTGACAACCGATCAGGCGCGTCGTGGCGGCGGCAGCGGCCGGTTCCTGTGGGAATTCGTCAGGTCGCCCATGCGTACGGCTTCGGTGCTGCCCAGCTCGCCGTGGCTGGCGGCGCGGATGGTGGTGGGCGTCCCGGAGCGTGGCGAGCCGGTCGTGGTCGAGCTCGGCGCGGGGACGGGCGCCTTCACCTCGGCCATCCAGCGACGGCTGGGCGGCCGTGGCAGGCATGTCGTGGTCGAGCTCAATGACAGGTTCGCCGCGGAGATCGCGCGGGCGTACCCGTCGGTCGAGGTGGTGTGCGAGGACGCCGCACGCCTGCCCGGCCTGCTCTCCGGGCTCGGCGTCGGGCCGGTGGACGTCGTGGTCAGCGGCCTGCCGTGGGTCGCCTACGCCGGGCAGCCCCCACTGGTCGAGTCGGTGGCTCGCGTTCTGTCCCCCGCCGGGGTCTACACGCAGTTCGCCTACAACTGGACGCGCTGGGCCGCCCCGGCGAGGCGGCTGATCGGTGGCCTGCGGACCGAGTTCGAGGAGGTCGTGACCAGCATGACGGTCTGGCGTAACCTGCCTCCCGCGGTGGTCTACGTGGCCCGCCGTCCTCGGCGCACGGCCGGAGAGCGGGCCGCCGGCGGGGGTGAGCAGGCGAGGGTGAGCAGGCGAGGGTGAGCGGGCGGTGGTGAGCAGGCAGCCGAGCGCCTAGAGTGCCAGGCTCCTGCGCCGGAACAGGGCCAGCCCCATCGCCGCCAGCCCGGCGGTCGTGAGCACCAGCGCCGCGAGCGGCGCGAATGTCACTTCGGCGGCCGGGATCGGCGGCACATGGCTGAACGGCGACAGGTCCCGCACCGTCTGGGGCAGTCCGAACACCTCGCCGAGCAACCCACAGACAATGCTCACTACAAGCGCTGCCCAGGCGAGCGTGACGGTCAGCCGGGGCAGCAGGCCGAAAGCGAGAACGACGAAGCCGGCCAGGGTCGCGCGGCGGGCAGCTGCGCCAGCCCGGCGCCCATCAGCGGGCCCACGCCGGTGACGCCGCCCACGGCGGCATCGGCCAGCCCCATGCCCGCGCCCGCCGCCACCAGCAGGGCGGTGGCGCCGATCACCGCGCAGGCCAGGTGCGCGATCACCCAGCGGACCCGGCCCACGGCGGTGGCCAGCACCGCTTCGGCCGTTCCGCCCGCCTCGTCCGTACGCAGCCGCAGCAGCGCCTGGACCACGAAGCCTGCCGCCAGGACGCCGTACACGTTCATCATTGCCGCGTAGAAGGTGTTCACCAGGTTCGCGACATCCGCGCCGGCGAGCTGATCAAGGATCTTGGCGGCGCCCGCGTTGCCGGTCATCGCGCCTGTTTCCCTTCGAGTAGGTGCGGCACCGCTTGGTGGGATCCAGCTGGAATCGTGCCACGAGCTCGGCCCGGCGGGTCCTGTCCAGCCCGCCGCGCAGGTCGCCGAAGAGGTCGATGGCCTCACCTCCCGTCAGGTTCGGCCAGAGGCTCACATCGCCCGGCACGTAGGCCGGCCTCTTGTGCAGGTTGACCGCATCGCGCCAGGGATCGCCGCCCAGCAGGCGCACCTGTCCCCCGTCGGCCCGCAGCAGGCCGAGCAGCACGCGGATGGTCGTCGTCTTGCCTGCGCCGTTGGGCCCCAGGAAGCCGTGCACCTCGCCGGTGCCGACCGTGAGATTCAGGCCGTTCAGTGCCCGGCTGGTGCCGAACGTCTTGACCAGACCGGACACCGCGATGGCGTCAGTCATCGTGATTCTCCTTGAGGGGATGAGGACTCAGCCTCATCGAGCGCACGCAGGATCCGGCCCGCGTCCTCGATGCTGAGCATGGGATGCGAATAGATGTCGACGAGAGCGCGAGCCAGCAGGCGGTCACCTTCGGGGCTGGACACGTCGACGCCGATCGTCCGCGAGATGTGCCCGTGCAACACCCCGATGGACAAGCCCATCGCCACGCCGATGGCCGCGCGGATCTTGACGTCCACCGTGGGGGGATCCGGGCGGCTTTTGTCGGCGTCGTTCAGCCACGGCACGAAAAGCCGTACGAGCTCGTCGAACAGCGCGCCCGCCGCGCCCTCGGCCAGGGCCCGCGTCATGTACCGCTGGTAGGGCCCGACGAGCGCGGACCGCGCGGCGAGCACGGAGGTCAGCGCTCCGGAGGCCATGCCCGCCCTGGTCTGGTCGTTGACCTGCCTGATCATTCTGATCAGGTGCTCGTCGCAGGCCTCGCGCAACCCTTGTTTGGACCCGAAGTGGTGACGCACCAGGCCAGGTGAGACGCCGGCGGTCTCGGCGATGCCGCGGAGCGTCGCCCCCTCGTAGCCGAGGTCGCCGAAGTGCTGCATGGCCGCGTCTCTGATGCGCGCCCGCGCGGTCAGGTCCTCGGGAGCCGCTGCTCTCACCCTGTTGCCGACTTTCGATTCACTTGTACAGCATATTACCCGGTCGTGCATAAAACTATCCGCTTGGGTAGTCCGTGGAGACACGTCATCCTTCCACGGGTGGCCACGTGCCTTACGGGCCCGCGCCGCGACTGCCGTGCCACTTCGGTAACAACCTGGAAACACCTCTTCTCCTGATCGATGTGACCGATCACACTCAGGCATCAGAAAGATGTGACCGATCACATCGAGCGCTGTGAGGAGCGCCATGAGGAGGAGAAATGTTTGGTCCGCAGCCTTGGCGGCGGCCCTCGTGATCAGTGTGGTACCCGCGACTCCCGGCGCCGCCGCGCCGTCCCAGCTGGTCGTCGACCTCGCCACCCATACCGGCCCCCTGCGCTACGGCGCGACCGGCTTCCTGTACGGGCTCGGCGACGAGGGCATCCCGAACGAGACCATGCTGGCCGCTCTCAAACCCCAGGTCACCGCCCAGAAGGCCCCCGACGGCCTGCAGCACCCGAACGGCGACGCGCTCAAGGTCGCCCCGATGTTCAAGCGGGCGGGCGGCCGCGACATCCAGATCTACATGCAGGACATCTACAAGCAGTGGCCGTACGAGAACCTCGGCATCAACGACTACCTGGCCAAGGTGGACACGATGACGAGGAAGGTCGTCGCCGACCCGTACCGCACCTCCTACGTCTACGTCCCGTTCAACGAGCCCGACCAGATCTGGTACGCAGGCAACCTGACCGGCTTCCTCAACGACTACAGGACCGTCTACCAGCGCATCCGCTCCATCGACCCCGGCGCCCGCATCGCCGGCCCGAACTTCGCCTCCTACCGCTCGGCCGACCTGCGCAGGTTCATGACGTTCGCCCGCGACAACAACGTGCTCCCGGACGTGACGACGTGGCACGAGCTCGGCGACGACTTCTACACCAGCTGGCACGAGCACTACAACGACTACCGGGCGATCGAGTCGAGCCTGGGCGTCTCCCCGCGCCAGATCTCGATCAACGAGTACGGCCGGTTCTCCGGCGACCTCGGCGTCCCGGGGAATCTGGTGCAGTTCGTGGCCAAGTTCGAGAACAGCAAGGTCGACGGCTGCCTGGCGTACTGGACGACGGCCGGCGGGCTCAACGACCTCGTCACCGGGAACAACCAGGCGACCGGCGGCTGGTGGCTGTACAAGTGGTACGGCGAGCTGACCGGCACGACGGTCGCCGTCACCCCGCCCGCGCCCGGCGGCCCGTTGCAGGGCGTGGCGGCGCTGGACCCGGCCACGAAGCAGGCTCGGGTGATCTTCGGCGGCAACAACCCGGCGAGCGGCACGTACGACACGAACGTCGTGGTCAAGGGCATCCCGTCCTACCTGGGCACGACGGTCCACGCCACCGTGTGGGGCGTCGACAGCACCGGCCTGAACCCCTCCCCCGGCCCGTATCGGGTGAGCGAGAGCGACTACACGGCCTCCGGCGGGCAGATCACGATCCCGCTGACCGGCTTGAAGGGAACGTCGGCCTACCACGTGATCGTGACCCCCAACAAGGACCTGTCCCAGGTGGGCTCGGCACAGCGGTACGAGGCCGAGTACGCCGCCCTGGCCGGCTCCGCCCGCGTCACGTACGGCTCGAACACCGGCTATTCGGGCACGTCCTTCTCCGAGGGGTACGGCGCCAGCACCAGCGCGAGCACCAAGTTCGTGGTGACCGCCCCGGCGGACGGCTACCACACCATCGCCCTGCGCTACTCGGCGGGCCCGTACAGCGGCGCCCCGGCCACCCGCTCGATCCGGATGCGGCTCAACGGCGCCGACCTCACCACCGTGACGCTGCCGGGCACCGCGGACTGGAACACCTGGAACACCGTCACCACCAAGGTGTTCCTGACCGCCGGAATCAACCGCGTCGACGTCAACGCCTACGCCTCCGACGACCGGGACGCGGTCAACATCGACTACATCGAGGTCACGCCCACCACCGGGACGATCACCTCGTACCAGGCTGAATCCCCCACCAACACGCTGAGCGGCGCCGCGAGGGTCGCGTCCAACTCCGCGGCGTCGGGCGGCTCGTACGTCGGCTACATCGGTGCCGGCGCGGCCAACACGCTGCGCTTCAACAACGTCACGGCCCCGGCCGCCGGCCGCTACCGCATGGTCGTCACCTACGCCAACGGCGAGCTGGGCGAGGGCGCCACCAACTACAACTCCAACATCGTCGACCGTTACGCCGACATCTCCGTCAACGGCGGACCGGGGGCCAGGCACTACTTCCGCAACACGCTGGGCTGGTCGAACTACCGCACCACGGTCGTCGACGTGACCCTGGCCGCGGGCGCGAACACGATCACGTTCGGCAACGCCTCCGCCGGCTACGCCCCCGACATCGACCTCATCCAGATCGCGGCACCGATCGGCTGAGGCAATGCCAGAGAGTAATTGTATGATAACTACCTGTGAGCACTAAACAGAGCGAAATGTCGGTCATGGTAGGTCTGCCGGAGCGGGTAGGTCCCCGCCCGGCGACCTACCCTGAGATCCCGCACCAGCAGCTCGACCAGATCGCACCGGCCGAGCTGCAGGAAGAGCTGTGGCAGCGCATGATCGGTCTCGATCACATCCGCACCGGCGCGAGCGTCGTCTCCTTGGCCGACACCCGCGCCCTGCACATGAATCCGGCGCACGCCGCGGGGCCGGCCATGGCGCCGGCGAAGGGACCGGCCACCATGGTCGCCCGCGAGAGCACCGAGTTCGCCCACCTGCACGGCCCCCTCGACGGCAGCCTGCACCTGCTGCTGCCCGAGCGGGACGCCGCCGAGGTGGTGGAGAAGGGCTGGGGCGAGCCGCACCCTGTGGTCCGCGACGGCCGGCACGCGCCGACGCTGGTCATGGTGTACGGGCCGCGCGACGAGGACGAGCTGGAGACGGTCTGGGAGCTGGTGCGCCGCAGCCACGCCTTCGCCTCCGGCCAGGTCCTCTGACCGGAGGCTCTGCCCCTCCCGGCGACGCGGTTACGCCAGCACGGGGAAGTTGGCCCGCAGCACGCCCTGCGGATCGCGGGCCCGCTTGATCTCCCGCAGCCGGGCGATCGTGTCCGCGGAGAAGGCCGCCGCCGCCCGCTCGCCCCGCGCCAGCATCGTGTACGGCTTGCGCCCGCTGACCCGCGCGCCGAGCTCCTCGACGATGCCGGCCTGCTTGGCGCCCACGGCCGCGGACAGCTCGGGGTTGAGCGCCAGCCCGACCAGGGAGAGCAGGTAGGGCTCCGCCAGCGGTCCGCTCGGCCCGGCGTCCGGACGGGAGGCGGCCAGCGCGCCGCCGAGGTGCCGGATCTGGACGCCGAGCACCGGCTCGATCGGCCGGCTGATCAACACGTCGATCACCGCGTCGTCGAATCCGGTCAGGAGCTCGTTCCGTGCGCGGCCAGGCGCCGGGTCGGTGGGGTCGGCGGTGATGTCGCCCAGGTTCGCGACGGCGACGGGGCCGCGCTTGTCGGCGATCACGTCGCCGATCTTGTCGAGGCGAGCGAGCAGCGCCTGCCCCTCGGCCTCGCCGCCGAGGAAGGCGCTGTCGATCCCGACCATGGGCGGCGCCTGCGGGATCTGCAGCCGGGTGAACCAGACGGACAGCTCGTCGGGGGCCTCGGCGGTGATCTCCAGGAAGGCGTCGAACACCTCGCGCGTGCGGTGTCCCGGCCACAGCACGCGGCCGCCGTACAGGCTCGGGGCCGGGTGCAGGCCGAACTCGACGGCCGTCACCAGCGCGAAGTCCCCGCCTCCGCCGCGCAGCGCCCAGAACAGGTCGGGGTCGGTGTCCGCGGTGACCCTGGCCTGCTCGCCGTCCGCGGTGACGACCTCGAAGGCCCGCACGCTGTCGGCGGCGAAGCCGTGCCTGCGGCCGAACCAGCTCAGGCCGCCGCCCAGGGTGTAGCCGGTCACGCTCACGATGGGGCTGCTGCCCGCCAGGCCGGTCAGCCCGTGCGGTCCGGCCGCCGCCAGGACCTTCCCCCATTGAACGCCGGCTCCGACGCGCGCCGTGCGCTCGCCGGGATTCACGTGCACCTCGTCCAGCCTGCCGGTACGCAGGAGGATCACGCCGTCGGTGTCGCCGGAGGCGCCGTGCCCGCTCGGCTGGGCGGTCACCGCGAGGCCGGAGCGGCGGGCGTACATGACGGTGGCCGCCACGTCGCCGGCGCCCGCGGCCTCGACGACGGCGGCCACCCGTTGTTCCACGGACAGGTTCCATGCCTTGGCCGCCTGCTCGAACCCGTGGTCGCCGGGCAGCAACACGCGGCCGCCGACGGCGCCGCGCAGGTCGTTGTTCGTCATCTTTCGCGTTCCCTTTCAGGTGCTGGGGTCCCGTTCCGCCGGGACCACCCCTATGACGACCTGGCGCGCGAAGAGGTGACGGGCCGGACCGAGCAAATGAGCGTGATACATGTCACACGCCGACTCCGCCGAATATCGATCACCGGCTGTGCATTGTCCCTTCGAAAACAGTCACATTAAAGACGCAGCGCGAAATGGCCATTACACAACGCCACATTCGGCGGAAATTCGCAACCCCGTCCTTATTCCAAGTCTGGAAAGATCGAAGTCAGGCGAAGGAGGCTCGAGGTGGCTTTGGCGAATGACGGAATTCGACGATTACTGGTGGACACGGGTGAGCCGCGGACGTGGGTGTCGGTCCGCACCGACCTCGTCACCGCGCTGCTGGGGGTGTGGTTCGGCATCGGGCTGATGATCGACGCCTGGGCGCACTCCAACCTCGACAGCGAGCTGGAGACGTTCTTCACGCCATGGCACGCGGCGTTCTACTCGGGATTCGCGGCCGTATCCGGCTGGATCATCTGGCAGGTGTGGCGCAACGTCCGCGCCGGCCGGCAGGGACTGGCGGCGGTGCCCCAGGGATATCTGGCCGGACTCGTGGCGGTGCCCGCGTTCGCCGCCTTCGGCTTCGCCGACATGATGTGGCACACCATCCTCGGCATCGAGACGAGCATCGACATTCTGTTCAGCCCGTCGCATCTGGGGCTGGTCACGTCGATGCTGCTCATCATCACCACGCCGCTCCGCTCGGCCTGGAACGCCCCCGACGTGGGCGCGGGACCGACACTGGGACGCCTGCTGCCGGCGCTGATCGGGCTGGCGTTCGCGACCACGCTGGTGTCGTTGTTCCTGTCGTACGGCGACGCCCTGCAGTGGCGCGCCGGCCGCATCGTCGAGGCGTTCTCCCTCCTGGACGACGGGGGCGCGGACCGGCTCGCCACGACGATCGCCCTCACGAACATCGTCCTGCTGGCGCCCGTGCTGCTGCTGGTGCGCCGGTGGCGGTTGCCGTTCGGCAGCGTGACCATCATGTACGCGCTGGCGGTGCTCATGCCGGGCGCGCAGACGGCGTTCGACAACGTGCCGATCCTGGTGTCCGTGGTGGCCGGTGGCCTCGCCGCCGACGTGCTGATCCTCTGGCTGCGCCCGTCGGCCGGCCGGCGCTTCGCCTTCTGGGCGTTCGCCGGGTTGTCGAGCTTCGCCACCTGGTCGCTGTACATCGGATTCGCGGCGGCGACGGGTGGCGGGCTGCCCGACACGCCGGAGTTGTGGACCGGCGCACCGATCGTGGCCGGGCTGATCGGGCTGCTGCTCGGGGCGCTGTTCCTGCCGAACGAGGTCAGCCTGCCCGGCGCTCCTGACCTGCCCGACAAGGCCGACAGGGCCGGCCCGGTCGATACGCCCGTCGACGACAGGGCATGATCCGGCGGCTGCTCTGTCTGGTCGTCGTGCTGGTGCTGTTGTGCGCCGCGCCGGCCGCGGCGCACAACGTCTCGGCGGGCGCGGACCTGCGGATCGCCCAGACGATCGCCGGCATGGAGGTCACCGTGGTGGTCAAGGGCACCACGCGGGTGCCCGGTCCTCTGCGGATCGGCGTCATCGCCTTCGAGCCGGTCACCGGCCCGCCGGTCGAGCTGGCCGTCCGGTCCGTCGAGGACGGCCGCACGGTGACCGGCGTGGCGCGTCCGGTGTTGCGGGATCCGCAGTACACCGAGCTCAGGGTGGAGCGGACCGGGCCGCACGAGCTCACGCTGCGGGCGGGGAACGAGGTCGCCGTGGTGCCGTTCCGCGTGCTCGTGGAGCGCGGAACAGGCGCGGAGCTCCTGATCTACGGCGGTTTCTTCGTGGCCGGGCTGCTGCTGGTGGGCGGCCTGCTCACCGGGGCGGTGGCCCGGCCGGGCCGCGCCATGGCGGTGTCGGGTGGCGCGGCCGTGGGGGTGACGGTCGCGGTCATGGCCATCGTGTTCGAGCCGATGCTCCCTGCCGGGCCGCCGGACGGCGCCGCGCCCGTGGTCACGTCGCAGGCGGGCGGGCGTCCGTTCGTGCAGGGGCGGGTGGAGACGGTGCCGGCGCGGCCGGCGGTGGGACAGGAGTTCACCGTGCGGGTTGATCTCGTCGACGGGTCCACCGGGCGGCCCGTTGACGATCTCGCGATCCACCACGAGGCGCTCGCCCACGTGGTCGTCACCAGCGAGGACGGGAGGTTCTTCCGGCACCTGCACCCGCTGCGCACGGCGGCAGGGCGGCTGGAGGTCAGGTTGCGGGCGGACCGGCCAGGCGCCTACCGGACGCATGTCGAGCTGGAGCGGGAGGACTCCGGCGGACAGCTCCTCACCGGACGGTTCAGGATCGATGGTGAGGTGGACATGGGCAGCCCCGAAGGCGGCGCGGAGCCCGCCGGCGCCGCCTTCGGGGCCGGCGACGCGGAGCCCGCCGCGCCACCGCGGATGCGGCCCGCCGCTCCCGTCGCGGGCCGGCCGGCGACCGTCGAGCTCGACGCCACAGGACCGGTGAGGCCGTGGCTCGGCATGAGCGGTCACCTGATCGTCCGCAGCCAGGACGGCGACTTCCTCGGCCATGTGCACGAGATGGGTTCCGGCGGTCCCCGGCTGCGCTTCACTTTCAGCTTTCCCGAGCCGGGACGGTATCTCGCCTGGGCCCAGTACGCCCTGGCCGACCGGATCGTGACCGTGCCGTTCACCGTGGACGTCTCGGAGACCGTTCAGTGAAGCGGATCATGATCGCCGTCGCCCTGGTCGTCGCGGCGGCCGTGATCTTCATCGTCGGCCGCGGCCTGGCCGCCGAGCCGCTCCGCGTGAGCAGCGCGGGGACCCGCTACGCCGTCACGGTCGTCAGCGACGAGCCGACGACGGGCCGCGTCTCGGTCGAGGTGCTGGTGACGTCGGGCGATCCGGACGACGTGGCCGTGTCGGCGGTGATGCCCGGCATGGGGCACTCCACCCCCGAGCTCACCGCGCGGAAGGCGGCGCCCGGCCGTTTCGTGGCCGAGGGCGAGCTGTTCCCCATGACCGGTGCCTGGGAGGTGTCGATCCGGCTGGACGGGTCCGCGGGCGAAGAGGTGCTGGTCGTCAACGCGCTGATCACCGGGTAAGACCGGCGCCCGCAGGGCGGCCCCTGGGCCGTGGGGTGGTCTGACCTCCGCCGGTCTGACCGGTTTCGATAGATTCGTCCACGACCGATCATCATGACGGCCGGAGGAGCCTCGTGACCATTCCAGAGCTGACCGACGTGCACGCGGCGTGGCTGCCGCCGGAGGCGTTCCGCGCGATCGGCTCGCGCCGGGCCCGCGTGCTGGGCGGGGGCGCACTCGCCGAGACCGTGCACGACGAGGTCGCCGCCGCCTGCGCCCGGTACGGCGGCAGCGTCGAGCGGACCGGCGACGGCCCCTGCGACCTCGTGCTCGCGCTCACCACGGCCGGCCCGTTGCCGCCGGTCGCGGCGGCGGTCCTGGCCGAGGCCGGCCCGATCGGCGAGGAGGGCTACGGGCTGGCCCGCCGCGACGGCGTCACGGTAGTGCTCGCGGGCGGCCCGGCCGGGCTGCTCTACGGCCTGTTCCACCTGGTCAGGCTCGGCGAGGCGGCCTTCGGGCCGGCGCGGCCGGTGGAGCGGCACGAGCCGGCGATGCGGCGGCGCATGCTCGACCACTGGGACAACATCGACGTGCACCCGGTCATGGGGCAGGTCGAGCGCGGCTACGCGGGCGGATCGATCTTCTGGCGGGACGGCGTCCTGCGCCACGACCTGACGCGGGTGCGGGCGTACGGGCGGCTGCTGGCCGCATCCGGCGTCAACGCGGTCGCGATCAACAACGTGAACGTGCACGCCACCGAGGCCCGCCTGCTGACCGACCGCCTCGGCGAGGTCGCCGCGATCGCCGCCGAGTTGCGCCCCTACGGCATCCGCGTGCACCTGTCGGTCAACTTCGCCTCCCCCATCGCGCTCGGCGGCCTGCCGACGGCCGACCCGCTGGAGGAGGACGTGCGGGAGTGGTGGGCCGCGACGACCGCGCGAGTGTACGAGACGATCCCCGACTTCGGCGGTTACCTGGTCAAGGCCGACTCGGAGGGCCAGCCGGGCCCGTTCGCGTACGGGCGCAGCCACGCCGACGGCGCCAACATGCTGGCCGGCGCGCTGGCCCCGCACGGCGGCGTCGTGCACTGGCGGGCGTTCGTCTACAACCATCGGCAGGACTGGCGCGACCGGTCGACCGACCGGGCCCGCGCGGCCTACGACCACTTCGCCCCGCTCGACGGGAGTTTCCGCGACAACGCGATCCTGCAGGTGAAGTACGGCCCCATGGACTTCCAGCCGCGCGAGCCGGTCTCGCCGGTGATCGCGGCCATGCCCGCGACCCGCCTGGCGGTGGAGTTCCAGGTGACCCAGGAGTACACCGGCCAGCAGAAGCACGTCTGCTACCTGGCCCCGATGTGGCGTGAGCTGCTCGGCTTCCGACCGTGGGGTCAGGACGGCCGCGACGTGGCCGGGGTCGTCACCGAGCTCGTCGCGGTCTCCAACGTGGGCGACGACCACTACTGGACCGGACATCCTCTCGCGCAGGCCAACCTGTACGCGTTCGGACGGCTCGCCTGGGACCCGTGCTTGGACCCCGCCGCCGTCCTGGACGAGTGGATCGACCTGACGTTCGCCCCGTCCCCGGAGCCGCTCCGGGGAACGCTGCACACGATGATGGACGGTTCCTGGCGGACCTACGAGCGATACACTGCGCCGCTGGGCGTCGGCTTCATGGTCAGGCCCGGCCACCACTACGGGCCCGACGTGGACGGGTACGAGTACACGCCGTGGGGGACGTACCACTTCGCGGACCGGGACGGCGTCGGCGTGGACCGCACGCGCGCCACCGGCACCGGCTACACCGGCCAGTATCCGGAGCCCTGGTCGGACGTCTACGAGTCCCTGGAGCAGTGCCCGGACGAGCTGCTGCTGTTCTTCCACCACGTGCCGTACGGGCACCTGCTGCACAGCGGCTCGACCGTCATCCAGCACATCTACGACACCCACTTCGCCGGGGCGGAGGAGGCCGCCGAGATGCGCGCACACTGGGACAAGACAGCGGGGCTGATGGACCCGGCGCTGCACACCCGGGTGCAGGAGCTGCTCGATGAACAGCTCCGCTGCGCGGAGGAGTGGCGCGACCAGATCAACGCCTACTTCTTCCGCAAGTCGGGGGTGCCGGACGCGCGCGGCCGGCGCATCCCCTAGGCCGTGAACTCCTCCTGGACCTCGGCGATCACCGGCCGGCTGTTCCACAACAGCACCGCCGCGAACGCCGAGGCCAGGACGGCCGCCGCCAGCTCGGTCCCGATCAGGGTGACGCCGCCCGCCACGACCAGCAGCGGCACGTTGCCCAGGGTCGCCTTGGGATGGCGCATGAGGAAGTAGGCGGCCAGGCGGGCCACGTCCACCGCCCGGAACTCGAACAACGAGGCGATCACCAGCGCGTTGGCGACCCAGAGCATCGCCGCCACCGCGACGAGCCCCAGCAGCACCGCCCACCACCCCGGCACCCCGGCTGCGGCGAAGTTCGCGAAGTTCATCCCGATGATCGCCACTCCGGCCAGCCACGGGATCCAGATCTTCAGCACCCCGCGCACGTTGGCCTTGTACCCGCGCCAGAACGCCGCCGCCGGGTGCAGATCCGTCAGGTCCCGGCTGCGATGGCGCAACGCGTAGAGCGCGGCGGACAGCGCGGGCCCGAGGGGCAGCGCGCAGAGCGCAGCCAGCGGCACGTTACTGACGTCCTGACCGAGCAGGGGCAGCGCGACCAGCCCCGGCGCGGCCGCGACCAGGAACATGCCCTCGACCACCAGCAGGGTGTAGATCAGCGCCGAGGCCCGCGAGAGCGGCCCTTCACCGAACCGCCGCCCGGCCGTCACCTCGCTCATCGCCTCTCCTCTCCCAGACCGAGCAGCCGCCCGGCGTCCCACCACGGCGGCGTCTCGTCCACCACCGGCGTCAGCTCCACCAGGGTGACCTCGTGGCGGCCGAGCGTGAGATCGAGATCCACCCTACCGCCGGCCACCGGCAGGCTCCGGTGGGCGCGGACCGGCTCGGCGGCCTCCCGCAGCACGTCGAGCTCCCTGGGCCGGGGCGAGCGGGGCCGGCCCATCTCGCACCAGGCCGCCCAGGCGTTGCCGTGCTCCTCACTCACCGACGAGCGCAGCATGAACGCCGAAGCGACCTCCCCGATCGGGATCGACAGCCGCACGGAGTGCCCGTCCACGGGAGCCGCGCCGGTCACGTCCACCGGCGCCCACGCCAGCACGCTCACCCGGCCGGCGCCGTCCCGGGTGACCAGATGGCCGTCCCCGCGTGCCAGGACCTGGTCGCCCATGCGGGCCATGAACGCGTACAGGTGGTAGGTCGGCTTCTTGACCTGCCGGTGGGTCAGCAGCCCGAAGCCGCCGTGGAAGAGCGACGTCGGGATCCCGACCTCCTCGAACATGTCGCTGAAGGTCCAGTACGAGAAGGAGTCGGCCACTTCTCCCCCGGCCGCCAGCACCGGAGCCAGGTACGCGGCGTTGAAGGCCGTGTCGTGGATCGGGTTGTCGGGCCGGTAGGAGGAGTTGAACTCCGTGATGTGCACCGGCAGCCCGTCCAGCGCGCTGCCGGCGAGCTGGCGGCGCGGCATGGCGAACTGCTCCAGCAGGTCCGACGCGGGCCGCAGCGTCTGGTGCACGCCGAACGGCATGTGTTTACCTCTCCGTGGTCAATGCATTACCCTTGGTGATGCTGTTACGGGATCGAACGCACCCGGCCATGCCGGGGTACGGCCTTGTGATCTGCTATCGGAACCGTGTCAGGCGTGGTTCGCCCATGCCGGGGCTGCCGTCAACCAGCCCAAAGCGGGGCGTCGTCGTTCCGCAGTGCGGCCTGTGCCTGTCCGCCAGACGGGAGCGAGAGCTGCAAGCTATGGGCCCTCGGGCCCGAGCCGTTGACGTTGGGCTCGTTCCACACCTCGATCGGCCAGGTGCGCACCTCGTCGAGCCCGTACCGACGTGAACGAGTGCCGCACGTGGCGCGTGCCCCCGTACTCGTACGGGCGGTGGACGCCGACCCCGTCGCTCAGCAACCCGTGGCCCCGGATGTGCCGGAAGCCGATCTCCCGCTGGACCAGCGCCAGCGGCTCCTGGTGGTCGCGCCGGAGCGCGAGCTCGAAGCGGCCGGTGCCGACGCAGAAACGCCAGGCCTCCGCCAGCCGCCCCGAGGACCGCTCCGGAACCACGATCCGCATCAGATCAGCCGTGTTGCTTCTTGAACCGGTCGTAGGCGGTGTTGACCAGGTTGATGTAGGCGGTCATGTTCTTGCCCTCGAGCTCCTTGACGTAGGCGTCCCACTCGCTCAGGTCGCGCTCGCCGAGGATGAACTTCAGCGTCTGCTGGGTGACGAAGTCCTTCAGCGGCGTCTCCCACAGCGTGGCCTGCTCACGCTCCACGTCGTTGAACGGGCGCGGCGGCTCGACCGGCCAGAGCTGCCTGGCGTTCATCACGTTCTGGAACGCCAGCTCCTCCTCGGAGAAGGTGGACTGCACGAGCTTGAGGGGGCCGCCGTAGGCGAACACGCCGTTGGAGAAGCCGAAGTCCTTCTGCAGGTGCTTGGAGGCACCGGCGTTGAGCCCGAGGAAGTCGACGTCCTTCGTCAGCGTGTACTTGCCGGAGGCGTCCTTGGTGAACGTCGTGCCCTCGACGCCCCACTTGGCGAACTCCTGGCCCTGGTCGGAGTAGTAGAGCCAGTCGATGAACTGCATCATGGCGACGAAGTTCTCGTTCTCCAGGGCCTTCTTGGAGATCATGACGCCGTTCTCGAGCCGGGTCTGGATCTTGTACTCCCCGACCGGTCCCATCGGCACCGGGATCTTGACGATCTTGGCGTCGGGGACGAGCTTGGTGAGCGTCGGCCGGTAGTCGTTGATCATCGCCTGCGCGTTCGTGCTGATGACGAAGGACTTGCCGGAGTTGAACTTCTGCTTGGCCTGCTCGTCCTGCTGCGTGAAGCTCTCCGGGTCGAGCAGCTTCTCCTCCACCAGCTTGCGCAGGTACTCGATCGTCTGCTTGTACTGCGGCATGGCGCCGGTGTAGGCGAACTTGCCGGCGGCGGAGTCCCAGGTCGCGTGCTGGTACTCCCAGCCACCCTTGGCGCCGTAGGCCTGGGCCACGATCTTGAGCAGGTTACCGCCTGGCGTGGGCACGCCCCACCGGTCGGTCATGGGGTAAAGGTCGGGGTACTCCTTCTTCAGCGCCTTCAGCACGGTGTAGAGCTCGTCCCAGGTCGTCGGGATCTCCAGGCCGTGCTTGTCCAGGATGTCGGTCCTGACCGCCAGGGAGTAGTCCACCCAAGGGCTCTCATGGATGCCGGGCAGCAGGTAGAACTTACCGTCGGCCTGCCGGAGCGTGTTCAGCTCGGGCTCGAGCTTCCACTTGGCGATCTTGTCCTTGAAGTTCGGCATCAGGTCGAGGTAGTCACTGACCGGCAGGATGGCGCCGGAGGCGACGAACGCCTCCTCGGACGGGTGGTAGGTCTTCGGGATGATGAGCGGCGCCTGCCCGGAGCCGACCAGCAGGCCGCGCTTCTTCTCGTAGTCGCTGAGCGGCACCTCCACCGGCTTGAGCGTCACGTTGGTCCGCTTGGTGATCTCTTGCCAGAGCAGCCAGTCCTTCTTGAGCGGGTAGAACGGGTTGTTGAGGTGCAGTATGTCGAACGTGACCGGCTGGGTGGCCTTGAACTGCTGGCCGGCGGCGTAGCCGGCCATCGCGCCGGCCTTGTTCGCCGAATCGGCGGCCTTCTTCGGGGCCTCGTCCTCGCCGCAGCCGGCGACGACGAAGGTGAGCGCACCGAGCCCGATGAGTGCCTGCCGGCGGGAGATGTGCTGCATGGGGGGTTCCTTTCGGATGGACATCGGCTAGCCCTTGACCGCGCCGAGCATGACTCCGGAGACGAAGTACCGCTGGACGAAGGGGTAGACCGCCAGGATGGGGAGGACGGTGAGCATGATCGTGACCGCTTGGATGTTGGCCGCGGCCGCCGACACCTCGGAGAGCGCGGCCCCGGCGGACTCGGCGCCGGTGGCTCCGGCGATGAGGTTGCGCAGGTAGATGGTCACCGGGAACAGGTCCTGCTCGTTCAGGTACAGGAACGCGGTGAACCACGAGTTCCAGAACGAGACGGCGTAGAACAGCACCATCGTGGCGATGACCGCCTTCGACAGCGGCAGCACGATCCGCCACAGGATGCCGTAGGTGTTGAGGCCGTCGATGGCGGCGGCCTCCTCCAGGTCCCTCGGCAGGCCTTCGAAGAACGCCTTCATGACCAGGAGGTTGAACACGCTGATGGCGTTGGGCAGGACGATGGCCCAGATGGAGTTCGTCAGCCCGAGGCTGTTGACCAGCACGTACTGGGGGATCAGGCCACCGGAGAAGATCATGGTGAAGATGGCCACCCAGATCAGGCCTGTGCGGCCCTTGAGGTGCTTCTTGGACAGCACGTACGCGTAGCAGGTCGTCAGCACCATCGCGATGGCCGTGGCCACGACGGTGTACACCACGGTGTTGCGATAGTTCGTCCAGAACATCGGGTCCGAGACCACGAGCTGGTACGTCTTGACGTTGAACCCGCGCGGGAAGAAGTTGACCTGGCCCGCGACGATGTGTCGTTCGTCGCTGAACGAGCGGGCGATGATGTTGACGAAGGGATACAGCGTCACGATCACGACGCCGGTCAGGATGACGGCGTTGATCCCTTGGAAGACGCGGTAGCCCCGGCTCTTCACGGTCGTCACCACAGGCCCGTCCCTACTGTGCGGCGGGAGATGAAGTTGGCCGACACGATCAGCACCACGCCGACCAGTGCCTCGAACAGGCCGATGGCGGCGGCGTAGCTCATGGAGCTGGACTCCACGCCCATGCGGTACAAGTACGTGGTGATCACGTCGGCGGTCGGATACGTCAGCGGGTTGTACAGCAGCAGGACCTTCTCGAAGCCCGTGGCCATGAACGTGCCGAGATTGAGGATCAGCAGCGTGACGGCCGTGGGCCGGATGCCCGGCAGCGTGACGTGCCAGATCTGCCGCCACCGGCCGGCGCCGTCCATCCTGGCCGCCTCGTAGAGCTGCTCGTCGATGGTCGTCAGCGCGGCCAGGTAGAGGATGGTCCCCCAGCCGACCGTCTGCCAGACCTCCGACGAGACGAAGATCGTGCGGAACCACTCCGCCTTCTGGATGAACGGGGTGGCCTCCCCGCCGAACGCCTTCACGATCTGGTTGATCGGCCCGTCGATGGCCAGCATCTGCATGACCAGGGCGGCCACGATGACCATCGACAGGAAGTGCGGCAGGTAGGACACCGACTGCAGGAACCGCTTCATGCGCCGGCTGCGTACCTCGTTGAGCAGCAGCGCGAGCACGATCGGCAGCGGGAAGCAGAACAGGAGCGTCAGCCCGCCGAGGATGAGCGTGTTGCTGAACACGGTCCAGAACGTCGGGTCGCTCAGGAACATCTCCACGTACCGCAGGCCCACCCAGGACTCGCCGAAGATGCTGCCGCCGGGCTCGAACCGCCTGAAGGCGATCACATTGCCGAGCATCGGGGCGTACCGGAAGATCAGGAAGAACAGCAGCGGCAGGATCACCAGCGAGTACAGCTGCCAGTCGCGGCGCAGTGCGTGCCGCCACGTACCCGGCTTGGCGCGCCGCCGCCGGCCGGGGTCCGGCCTGGCCGGCCGGGTGCCCGGCGGCGGGTCGTCCAGGGTCGTGCTCATCCCGCGCGTGCTCATGGCCTCACTCCGTGAGGCGGGCTCGGTCGCCATATGCCACCGCCTTCCCCCACTCTGGTCGCTCCGCTCCCGCCGCTCCTCCAGACGACGGCACTCCCACCCTGTTTATTGGCCTCACTCCGTGAGGCGGGCTCGGTCGCCATATGCCACCGCCTTCCCCCACTCTGGTCGCTCCGCTCCCGCCGCTCCTCCAGGCGCCGGCACTCCCTCGCGGGTTACGCCGGCCATGGCCAGCAACCTCCTGTCGTGTCCGACCTCGCGCTCGGCGCCGGTCAGGCGGAGCGGCACGGTCGCCGCGGTCTCGGCGCTGGAGTGGCCGAAGCGCAGCTCGACGTCGCCGGGCTCGACGACGCGCTTGCCGCGTACCCCGGTGAAGGAGGTGACGTCGGCGGGGACCGTGAAGGACACGCGGGCGGCCCTGCCCGGCTCCAGCGGGACGCGGACGTAACCGACCAGGCGCACCACCGGCCTGGTCGCCTGCGCGACAGGGTCGTGCAGGTACAGCTGCACGACCTCCGTGCCGGGCCGCGCCCCGGTGTTGCGCACCGTGATCTCGACGGTGACCTCGCCGTCCACCGGCCACTCCGCCGCCCCTAGCAGGGCGGCGTCACTCCAGTCGAACGTGGTGTAGCCGAGCCCGTGCCCGAACGGGTACGCGGGCGTCGGGTCCACGGACGACACCTCCGAGCGGCGGCCCAACGGCGGCGACAGGTAGGTCGACGGCAACCCGCCCGCGTCGCGCGGCACGCTGACCGGCAGCCGCCCCGACGGGTTGACCGCGCCGGTGAGCACCTCGGCGAGGGCCTGGCCCCCGCGCTGGCCGGGGAAGAAGCCGTAGACGATCGCCGCGGCCTCGTCGGCCTCGGCGCCCAGCGCGTACGGGCGGCCGGCCAGCAACACCAGCACCACGGGGGTGCCGGTGGCGAGCACGGCCCGCACGAGCTCGGGCTGCACGCCCGGCAGCCGCAGGTCGGTCGCGTCGCAGCCCTCGCCCGAGGTGCCGCGCCCGAACAGCCCCGCCCGGTCGCCGACGGCCAGCACGCACACGTCCGCTTCGGCCGCCAGCGCAGCCGCGGCGGCGATGCCGGAGGTGTCGTCGCCGGTGATGTCGCAGCCGGGCGCGTACGCGAGGTCCGGGACCATCTCGCCGAGGGCCTCGCGCAGCGAGGGGATGTCCACCCCGAGGCCATGCTCCGGGTGCGGGCCGACGTGCGCGGGGAAGGTGTAGCAGCCGAGCATCGCCATCGGGTCGTCGGCGACCGGGCCGACGAGCGCGACCCGCCGGCCTGCGGCCAGCGGCAGGACTCCGCCGGTGTTGCGGAGCAGGACGACGGACTCCCGCGCCAGCCGCAGGGCGAGGTCCTGGCCGGTCTCGTCGTCGAGGCGGAGCCCCTCCACGTCCTCGGGAAGCGCTTTCCAATCGGCGTCGAGAAGGCCCTGCTCGGCCTTCTGTGTGAGCACCCGCTGCAGGGCGCGGTCGATGAGCGCCTCGTCGACGTCGCCGGCCTTCACCGCCTCGATCAGGGGGGCGCCGAACGTGTCGACCGTCGGCAGCTCGACGTCGATCCCGGCCCGCAGGGCCAGCCGCGCCGCGTCCACGCCGTCGGCGGCGACCCCGTGCAGGCGCTCCAGGAACCGGATCGCGAAGTAGTCCGAGACGAGCGTGCCGGAGAACCCCCAGTCACCGCGCAGCAGCGCGGTCAGCAACTCCTCGTCGGCGGCCACGGGCAGGCCGTCGATCTCGGCGTAGGAGTTCATGACCGACCGGGCGCCGCCCAGCCGCAGGGCCATCTCGAACGGCGGCAGCACGACATCGGCCAGCTCGCGGCGCCCCATCGCCACGGGGGCGTGGTTGCGGCCGCCGCGGGAGGCGGCGTACCCGGCGAAGTGCTTCAGCGTGGCGACGACGCCGGCGCCCTCGATGCCGCGCACGTAGGCGGCGCCGATGGTGCCGACGAGGTACGGGTCCTCGCCGATCGTCTCCTCGGTACGGCCCCAGCGGTAGTCCCTGGTCACGTCGACGACGGGGGCGAGGCCCTGGTGCACGCCCGCGGCCCGCAGCGACCGGCCGATCTGCCCGGCCACCTCCTCGACCAGCTCGGGGTCGAAGGACGCGCCCCAGCTGAGCGGCGCCGGGTAGACGGTCGCCTTCCAGGCCGCGAACCCGGTCAGGCACTCCTCGTGCACCTGCGCCGGGATCCCGAACCGGCTGGCCGTGATGATCTGTTCCTGGGACGCCGCCAGCGAACGCGCGCCGGCGACGGGATCGACCGGCGCGGTCCCGAACGGACGGGTCAGCTGGCCCAGCCCGTGGCGGATGACGTCGTTCCACTCCACGCCCGTCATCTCGGCCTGGTGCGGCGCGACGCCTCCCCCTGAGGCATCGGCGCCGACCCAGACGCCGACGAGCTGAGCCACCTTCTCCTCGAGCGTCATGAGCGGGACGAGCGCGGCGGCCCGCTCGGCGGGCGACAGCCGCGTGTCCCGCCACGGCGCTGACTCACCGGTCGCCGGACTCGTGTCAATTGGTACCTGGCCCCTCATGCCGTCCCTTCGACCGGTGATGCCACCGAAACTTTCGAGAAGATCCGTTAATATTGCGGCAACTTATGGGGCGCATGGAATCGTGTCAAGGGGTTCCAGGCTGCTGTGTCGTTAACGCAATTTGCGACGTTCGCGCGGGTCACAGGCCCAATAGGAGGGACCGACACCAGCAAATTTCCGGAAACTTTCCGGCAATATGGCCGGGACATGCCGGGGACAAGTTGCCGCTCGGCGATCGGGATGACACGTTGCCGGGTGGTCGGCGAACGTGCGAAGGCCTCAACCGGCCGCATTACGCCGGCGTGTGGTGACGGCGGTCGATCAGCAACATCGTCACGAGCACGGCGACGACCGGTGCCCCTCGCGACCCCGCCTGCGCAACGAGCCCGCCGCCGCGCCTCGCCGGCGGGCTGTCACGGACCGTCCGCACCCTCACCGGGCTCGTAGTCGAACCAGTCGAAGGAGGCGCTGCCCTCGGTGGCGTACATGCCGATGACCCGTCCCGTGAAGCCGGTGGCCACCTCCGTGGACACGTACCGGCCGTCCAGCTCGCCCAGCAGCACCCCGGCGGCGGAGAAGGCGATGGTGTCCGGCCCTCGCGCCTCCACGCCCACCGGTCCGGTGACCGGCCCCGTCATGGACGGCGGCAGGATGTCGCGGGTGCGGATGTCGATGGCGAGCGTGAGCGGCCCCGGCGGCACGGCGTGCTGGGCCACGCACTGGCGGAGCGGTCCGATCCTGGCGATCAGCCGCGTCTGCCCGTCGCCCACCTCCAGGTCGTAGTGGTGGGCTTCGTCCATCCGCACCGACAGTCCCGCCCGCGCCGAGCCGGGATCGAGGCGGGCGGTGACGCGGCAGTCGTGGTGCTGCTGGCGGCGGCCGACGAACGTGTGGCCGGGCCGGTCGAGGGTCGGGCCGGTGGCGTGCAGGGTGAGCCATCCGGGGCGGTCGGCCAGCGACCAGGAGCCGTCGGGGCGGCTGCGCGGCGAGACCCAGTACGGCGCCAGCGTCTCGCCGTCGAAGTCGTCCCGGGACGGCGCGCCGGGAAACGGGTGCCAGGCGGCCGGCGCGGGATGGCGTTCCTCCACCGGACCCACGACCGGCCAGCCGTCCGCCCACGTGACCGGGACGAGGAAGGTCTCCCGGCCGAGGACGTGGAAGTCGGGGCTGTGGCCACGCGGCCGGGTGCCCAGCAGCACCATCCACCAGCCGCCGTCGGCCGCCTGGACGAGGTCGGCGTGCCCGGTGCTCTGGATCGGCCGGTCGGTGCCGCGGTGGGTGAGGATCGGGTTGGCCGGCCCGGGTTCGAAGGGGCCGCGCGGCGAGCGGGCCCGGGCGACGGAGACGGCGTGACCGCGTTCGGTGCCGCCTTCGGCCATGAGCAGGTACCACCAGCCGTCCACCCGGTACAGGTGCGGCGCTTCCGGATATTTCCCGCCGGTGCCCGACCAGATGGGGTACGGGCCCTCCAGGACCTTGCCCTCCGACGGGTCGATGCGCGCCACCTGGTTACCGGAGACGGCGCTCCAGCACGAGCCGTCCTCGTCCCAGGCCAGGTCCGGGTCGACGCCGGGCAGGTCGATCCACACCGGGTCCGACCAGGGACCTTCTGGACGGTCGGCGGTGACGACGAAGGTGCCGCCGCCGTTGACGTTCGTCGTGATCAGGTGGAACCGGCCGTCGTGGTGCCGGAGGGTGGGCGCGTAGACGCCGCCCGAGGCGGACGCCTCGGGCGGCAGGTCGAGTTGCGCGGGCCGGTCGAGCACGTTGCCGATCTGCCGCCAGTGCACCAGGTCGCGGCTGTGGAAGATCGGCACGCCGGGGAAGTACTCGAAGCTGGAGCACGCCAGGTAGTAGTCCTCGCCGACCCGGCACACGCTCGGATCCGGATGGAACCCGCCGATCACCGGGTTGTCGTACATGCGCACGTCAGGGTGTCCTTTCCGCCCGGCCTCGCCGAAAATTTTCGGTCAGGAGCCGATCATCAGGTCGGGACTCTAGGCGCGCTGCTCGACACTCGTCAAAGGGAACGTCCGCCGGGACCCAGGGTCAACCGCAGTGCTCGAAGGGGCTGGTGTAGACGGCCGATCCGGCCTTGCCGCCCCATCTGACGCACTTGTCCGCCGCGGACGCGCGTACCGGGCCGGCGTAGTAGGCGAAGTTGCCGCTGTCGGTCACCCGCGTCTTGCCCTCGACCTCCAGGTACGCGCTGGTCGCGGTGGCCGTGCCGAGCGACGTCTTCTTGAGCGTCGCCACGCAGTTGTTGCCGTTGGCGGTGTTGTACAGCAGGAAGACGGTGCCCGCCGTGCCCAGCGCCGCGAGCTGCACCGGTCGACCGGCCAGACCGCGCTGGCCGCCCACTACTTCCACCGCGCCGTCGAGCTCCGCCGCCAGCTGCAGGAGATCAGCTGAGGTTCACCTGGCACGTCTCCAGCCGGCTGATCGCCTCGCCGGTGAAGGTGAACACGTCGCAGCAGACGAAGCGCAACGTGCCGCCTTCCTTCATGACGGCGCTGCCGCCGCCGACCGCCCCCACGGTGTCACCCTCCTCGATCAGACGGTCGATGGTGAGCGTCGGCTCGCCCGGACGGGTGCTCGCCTGGGCGGTGGTCAGGCCGGCGGGGGCGGGTCCAGTGGGTGGTCGGTCTGGTGGGTGCCGTAGAAGCGCACCTGACGGGCCATGATCTCGCCCATCGGGGTGCCACGCGGCACCCCGTACACCGTCCCGGGGAAGTCCAGACCCCGCTGCACCTCCCACAGCTCGGCGTGCCGGTCCGGAGGGAACAGCTCGGCCGGGTCCCCGGCGGCGATCCACCCGATCGGGAGGACAGCCCCGGGGGCGAGCCGGGAGTTGACATGGAGGACGCTGTTGACGCGTAGCTCCGCGCCGGCGCCCGCGACCGCGCCCGGGAAGACCGAGGCGCCCGTCGCCACGAACACCTCGTCCTCCAGCGTCGCCCCGTTGACGTGCGCGTGCGGGCCGACGAGCACCGCGTCGCCGATGAGCGCCGGGTGCCGGGCCCGGCCGCGGACGAGCGCGTTCTCCATGATCACGACGTCCGCGCCGGTGCGCACCTCGCCGTCCTCGGCCGTCAGCACCGCCCCGTGCAGCACGCGGGCGTGCTCGCCGAGTACGACCGCGCCGCACAGGACGGCGGTCGGCGCCACGTATGCCGACTCGGGCACGACCGGGCGCTTGCCCCGATGTTCGATCAGCATCAGGCCTGGCGCCACTCCGCGACGCTGCCCGCCTCGTGCAGCGTGAGATCGGGAGCGGCCTCGAGCGCCTTCTCCTCTCCCCCGGGCGTGTACGTGACGATCAGCCGCAGCGGCCGCCAGGTCGTGTTGTACGTCGAGTGGTAGGCCCCCGCCGGGATGTGCACGGTGTCGCCCTCCTTGATCGTGAACTCCTCCCCGTCGTCCACCATCTGCCGCCCCTCCCCCGAGATCACGTAGATGACCTCCTCGGCGTTGGGATGGTTGTGGCGGGCGTGCCCCTTGCCGGGGTTGACGATGACCTCACCCAGGCTGCTGCTCGCGCCCGGGATGGCCGACGGGGTGACGAACCACTTGATGGACCCCCAGTCGAAGGCCATCGTGGGCACGTTGTCGGGGCTGACGTGCATGGCGACTCTCCTCAGAAGCTCAGTGACTTGAAGGCTCGGACCTGCTCGGTGATGGCGCGCTCGGTCGGCAGCCGCTCGACGGACGACGCCCCGAAGAACCCGACGACACCCTTGGTCCGCGACAGCACGTAGGCGGCGTCCTCGGGCTCGGCGATCGGCCCGCCGTGACAGAGCACGAGCACGTCGGGCCGTACGGCGGCGGCCGCGTCCCGCATGGCCTGGACCCGCTCGGCCGCCTCGTCCAGGCTGAGTGCGGTGCCCGCGCCGATGCTGCCCTTGGTGGTCAGCCCCACGTGCGGGACGAGCACGTCGGCGCCGGCCTCGGCCATGGCCCGCGCCTGGTCCTCGTCGAAGACGTAGGGCGCGGTGACCAGATCGCGTTCGTGGGCCAGCCGGACCATCTCGATCTCCAGGTCGTAGCCCATGCCGGTCTCCTCCAGGTTCTGCCGGAAGAGCCCGTCGTACAGGCCCACGGTCGGGAAGTTCTGTACGCCGGCGAAGCCCATGGCCTTGAGCTGGTCGAGGAAGAGCGGCATGACCCGGAACGGGTCGGTCCCGCACACCCCGGCCAGCACGGGCGTGTCGCGGACGACGGGCAGCACCTCGGAGGCCATCTCGACGACGATCTGGTTGGCGTCTCCGTACGGCAGCAGCCCGGCCAGCGAGCCGCGTCCGGCCATCCGGTAGCGGCCCGAGTTGTAGATGATGATCAGGTCGACGCCGCCGGCTTCGGCGCACTTGGCCGACAGGCCGGTGCCGGCGCCCGCGCCGACGACGGGCCGGCCCGCGGTGACCGTGGCGCGAAGCCTGTCGAGAACATCCTGCCTGGTCACGAGGCACCTCCGGAGATCAGGTCGTGGAGCCTGTCGGCCATGGCGCGGCCGAAGGCGGGGTCGTTGATGTGCAGGCCGAGGTCCTCGACGGCGACGCCGGAGCCGCGCAGCCCCTCCTCCATGGCCTCGAAGCAGGCCGCGTCGGCCTTCGGGTCGGCGAAGGCGGCGCCGGGCGCGTCCAGCGCGGAGACCCCGCCCCGGGGCAGGAACAACACCGCCGGCCCCTTCGCCTCACGCAGCTTGGCGGCCACGCGGCGGCCCAGCTCGCGCATCTCCTCGGCGGTGGTGCGCATGAGCGTGACGGTCGGGTTGTGCACGTACAGCAGGCGGTCGGCGAACGCGGCGGGCACGGTGTCGCGCGGGCCGAAGTTGACCATGTCGAGCGCGCCGGGCGCCACCACCTGCGGCACGCCGTGCGCGCCGGCCGTGGTGAGCCGCTCGGGGCCGGCCGACAACACGCCGCCCACGAGGTCGTCGGCCAGCTCGGTGGTGGTCAGGTCGAGCACGCCCGCCAGCATGCCGCTGGCCGCCAGCCCTTCCAGGGCCCGGCCGCCGGAGCCGGTCGCGTGGAAGACCAGCACCTCGTAGCCGAGCTCCCCGAGCCGCTCGCGGGCGGCGTCCACGGCCGGGGTGGTGACGCCGAACATGGACGCGCCGATGAGCGGCCGGTCCTTGCCGACGGCGGTCCGCGCGGCCTTGGCGAGCTGGTGGGCCGACGCCATGCCGGCGGCAGCGGCGGCGGCGTTGCCGAGAATGGCGCGCGAGACCCGGTTCATGCCCGCGATATCGACCACGCTGTACATGAGCGTGACGTCCTTGGCCCCCACGTACGGCGACACGTCGCCGGCGGCCATCGTGGAGACGATCAGCTTGGGCACGCCGATGGGCAGGTCGCGCACGGCCCGCGCGGCGATGGACGAGCCGCCGCTGCCGCCGAGCGCCAGCACGGCGTCCACGCGGCCGTCGGCGTGCAGCCCGGCCAGAATCGCGGCCGCGCCCTCGCCCATGGCGGTGACGGCGGCGCCCCGGTCGCCCGCCTCCCGCAGCGCGCCCACGTCCTGTCCGGCCGCCACGGCGACCTGCTGGTTGGAGAAGTCGACGAGGGCCTCGTGCGCGCCGACGCCGGCGTCGACCACGATCACGTCGCTGCCCAGCTCGACCAGCCGGTTACGCAGCCACGCGTACTCCTCGCCCTTGGTGTCGAGGGTGCCGATCAGTACGACGGACGGCATGTCATGCCACACCTCTCTGCTCGAAGACCTTCTTGGCCACGGTGAGCGCGTTGATCGCCCGTGGGTACCCCGCGTACTGCACGCAGTGGATGATCACCTCCACGATCTCCTCGGGCCCACGTTGAGCCCGGCGTTGATGTGCCCGGTCAGCCGCGGTTCCACGCCGCCCCGTCCCAGCGTTCCCAGATGGTCGTGGAGCCGTGCGTCACGGAGAACAGCCAGGCTGGGGAAGGTCTCCAGGTGGAGGAGGCGGTAGGCCAGGTCGGCGCGGCCGATCCCGGTGAGTACGGGGCCTGCCTGATCGCGCCTGCAGCCAGTCGCCGTAGTTGCGGCCGGTGCGGTTTCGCCAGATAGGTTGGGATTGTGCCATTCGATGCCGTCCACCCAGGCGGTCATCGCGGGCAGGCAGTCGGCGAAGAACGCCGCCACGTCCGCGCCACGAGCCGCCGTGGGCAGGAAGACCTGCGCGTCGGCCAGCCAGCCGAGGCGCTGGCCGCGTTGCCGGCAGTCGGTGGGCACGGAGACGAAGTTGCCGCGCTGGCCCCAGCGGATGTTCTCGTGCAGCCGGTTCGTGAGGGGGCGCTGCCGAGCACGTCGAGCCTGCTGCCGAGCGCCATCGAGTGGGCCTGGTGCTGGGCCAGCCGCAGGTGCTCGACCTGATCGAGGCGGCGGCCGGCCGGTTGCACCGCTCACTCCACGACGACGAGACCTGAGCGTGTCGTGGCTGCGGCGGCGCATCGCCGAAGCGGGCTACCGCCCTGACGAGCCGCTCGTGCTCGGGCTGCGGCACCGCGGCGGTCCGCCCGTCTTCCATGCGCAGGGACTGACGGCCACCGGCGAGACGCTCACCGCGACGACCCTCGTCTACGCGGCCTCCCTGTCCAAACAGATCACCGCTGCCTGCGCGGCGCTGCTCGTCCGGCAGGGCGTGCTCGACCTGGAATCCGTCCTGTCGGAGTGGCTGCCCCGGCTGCCCGCATGGGCGGACACCGTCCGGCTCAGTCACCTTCTGCACCACACCGCCGCCCTGCCCCCTGATGCCGAGGTCGACGCCCTCATCGACGGCGACCGGACCAGCCACGGCGTCATCCGGGCCCTCGCCCGTCTCCCCGCCGTGCAGGGAACACCAGGCAGCGAGTACGTCTACTCGAACGCAGGGTACGTCTGCCTGGCCTCCGTACTGGAGCGGGCGGCCGATCAGGACCTTCCCGCCTTCGCGCGCCGCCGGCTCTTCGCTCCCCTGGCGATGAACGACACCTGCTACTGGCCAGGACCCGCCCCAGCACCTCCCGGCGCGGCACCCCTGTCACCGGCGCATCCCGCGCCGCTGTCGTTGGGCGACGGAGGCGTGTGGACCACCGCTCGCGACCTGGTCAGGTGGAGCCAGGCGCTCAATGCCGACGAACTCGGCATCTCGCCCCTCCTGCAAACCCCCGGCCGCCTCGAGGACGGGACGCCGATCGACTACGCCTGGGGGATGGGTGTCCGGACGCATGCCGGGCACCGCGTCTACCGTCACGGCGGCGGCTGGCCGGGCCTGCGAGCCCTGCAAGCCCGGCTGCCCGAGCTGGGCGTGAACATCGTGCTCATCGCCATCGCCGACGACACCGAACGCCGGGGAGATCTCTTCAGCGGCCTTCTCGACGAGGTCACGTCGCTCAAGGGAGAAAGCCCTGGCGGCGGGCCGCGATGACGGTTTCCATGCGGGTGTGGGTGCCCAGCTTGCGCATGGCGTTGCGCAGGTAGCTCTTGACCGTCTCCGGGCGGATGCCGAGCCGGCCGGCCGTCTCGGTGTTCCCGCAGCCGACCGCGACCAGAGCCAGCACGTCCAGCTCGCGCGACGACAGCGGGTTCGCCTGGCCGGAGGGGAGATCGCCGGGGCGGGCCAGCCGGTCGCACACGTCCTCCAGCCGCGCCCGGATCCCGGGGTCGGCGACTTCCTGCGTGATGGCCCTGAGCTGGGCGTGCGCCTGGCGGACCGCCTCCCACTCCCCCGCGCTCGGCGCCTCGCGGGCGGCCCGGGTGATGGCCGCCGTCTCCAGCTGGGCAAGCCGGCGCTCCACCTCGCGGCGGACGGTCAGCTCGAAGCTCACCCGGGCGGCGACCCGGGTCATGGCGTCCACCGCGCGGTCGCTGATCGACAAGGGCTCGCGGATCCCGCCGTACAGGACGCCGGACACCGTGCCGTCGACGGTGACCGGGACCGCCGCGATCGCCCGCAGCCCCTCGGCGATCACCGGCCTGTCGTACTCGTGGCTGATGCCGGGGTCGGCGGCGTAGTCGTCGACGGCGCCGGGCCGCGCCGTGGTGATCACGCGGCCACCCAGCCCGTTGCCCTCACTGACGACCAGGCCGCGCAGCGCGCCGGTCAGGGTGCCGCTGAACTCGGACAGCGTGACGCCGTGCCGTCCACGGGCCACCAGCCCGCCGAACGCGACGGGCAGCCCGGTCGCCCGGCGCAGCCGTCCAACGGCGGTTTGGAGCGCCTCGTGCGGTACGGCCATGTCCCCAGCATGGACGAGTCCCGCCGCGCCGGGCTACCCCCGAACGGGGGTGGCGGCGGCACCGGCCCGGGGGGATGCTGCGTGCATGGCTGACCTCTCGTACGCCTCAGGCGTGTCGGACGTGCCCCTGCTGGGCGAGACGATCGGGGAGAACTTCGAGCGCGCCGTGGCACGGTTCGGCGAGCAGGAAGCGCTCGTGGACGTGGCGGCCGGGCGCCGCTGGACCTACGCCGAGCTGGACGCCGCCGTCGACGGGGTGGCGCTCGGCCTGCTGGCCCGGGGCGTCGCCAAGGGCGACCGGGTCGGCATCTGGGCGCCCAACTGCGCCGAATGGGTGCTCGTCCAGTACGCCACCGCGAAGATCGGCGCGATCCTGGTCAACGTCAATCCCGCCTACCGTGCCCACGAGCTGGCCTACGTCGTGCAGCAGTCCGGCATGCGGCTGCTGATCAGCGCGGTCACGCACAAGACCAGCGACTACCGGGCGATGATCAGCGAGATCGGCTTCGCGGACGCGATCTTCATCGGCGAGGACGGCTGGGACGAGCTGATCGAGAACGGCCGGCGCGGCGACCCGGCGGCGCTGCGGGCGCGGGCGGCGGAGCTGACCTTCGACGACCCGATCAACATCCAGTACACCTCGGGCACCACCGGCTTCCCCAAGGGCGCGACGCTGTCGCACCACAACATCCTCAACAACGGCTACTTCGTCGGCGAGCTCCTCGGCTACAGCGAGCGGGACCGGGTGTGCCTGCCGGTGCCGCTGTACCACTGCTTCGGCATGGTCATGGGCAACCTCGGCGCGACCTCGCACGGCTCGTGCATCGTGCTGCCGTCGCCCGGCTTCGACCCGGAGGCGACGCTGCGGGCCGTGCAGGACGAGCGGTGCACGTCCCTGTACGGGGTGCCGACGATGTTCATCGCCGAACTCGCCATGTCCGGAAATTTCGACCTTTCCACCCTCAGAACCGGCATCATGGCGGGCTCGCCGTGTCCCGTCGAGGTCATGAAGCGCGTGGTCAGCGAGATGAACATGGCCGAGGTCGCCATCTGCTACGGGATGACCGAGACCTCGCCCGTCTCCACCATGACCCGCGGCGACGACGGGCTGGCCCGCCGTACCGAGACCGTCGGCCGGGTGATGCCACACATCGAGGTGAAGATCGTGCACCCGGAGACCCGGCTGACCGTCCCCAGGGGCGCGCCAGGCGAGCTGTGCACCCGTGGCTACTCGGTCATGCTCGGCTACTGGGGCCAGCCGGAGGCGACGGGCGAGGCCATCGACGCCGCCCGCTGGATGCACACCGGCGACCTCGCCTCCATGGACGGCGACGGCTACGTGAACATCGTCGGCCGCATCAAGGACATGGTGATCCGCGGCGGCGAGAACATCTACCCGCGCGAGATCGAGGAGTTCCTGTACGGCCACCCGGACATCCGTGACGTCCAGGTGATCGGCGTACCGGACGAGAAGTACGGCGAGGAGCTCATGGCCTGGATCGTCATGCGGCCGGGCGCCGAGCCCCTGACGGCGGAGCAGATCAGGGAGTTCTGCACGGGTCGCCTCGCCCACTACAAGATCCCCCGATATGCGCACGTGGTGGACTCCTTCCCGATGACGGTCACCGGGAAGATCCGCAAGGTGGAGATGCGCGAACAGGCCGCCCGCCTCCTCGGCCCCTGAACGTCAGACGAAAGATGTACGCCGATCTCCTCAACGCGCAGGAAGCCCCGCGACCTGGCGCTTCACTAGCGTTTCCGGCATGACTTCCGCCCGCAGGACACTCCTCACCGGCCTGGCCACCTTCGTCGGCGGGCTGGCGTTGTGGTTGTTCGGCCTCGACGAGGAGATCTTCATCTTCACACCGTCGAAGATCGGTCTGATCCTGATGGTCGTGGGCGGGGTGGAGACCCTCTATGGCGTGTACAAGACCGTGCGGAGCGATTGACCGTCATTTCACCGCGGCCAGCTCCTCCGCCATGACCTGGCGGAACGCCCCCACGAGGGTGATCAGGTCGTTCTCGGGCACCGTTTGGCTCGCCAGCTGCACCAGCCCGCCCTCGCGGAGGGCGAACACCCGCGCGTAGGTGTCTTCGGTGCGCACCCACACATCGGACCAGACCTTCCTGCACGTCCCGGCCTCGCCGAACACGTGGCTGAAGTGCGGGACGGGCTCCCGGCACGCCGCCTCCGGCGTGGCCGCTCCCGGCGGCATGACGTACACCTCCAGCTCCGCACCATCGGAAAGGCGTTCGTAGAGCAGCTCCATCGTGGGCGGCGCCCAGCCCGCCGGCTGTTCGGCGATCGTCGTGAGCTCGTAGTCCTTGGCCCTGAGCGCGATGAGCGGGACGTCCGAGCTCTCCAGCCTGCGCACCTGTGCCGTCCCGGCGATCGTCCCTTGATGGCTCGTCACACCCAGGAATCCGACGGCCACCGCCCCGGCCGCGACGCTCCGCAACACCTGGGAGCCCGGACCCACCAGGGCCGCCGCGACGACGTTGCCGCTGGCCCCGATCATCATGAAGATCGCGTTGCCCTCCCCCACGCCGAGATCCATGACCTCGACGAACGTCATCCGGCCGAATCCGACGAGGATGAGTGCGATGTTGACGAACGGCGCCACGACCGCCACCGCTCCCCAGCGCGGCAGCGCGATCGCCCAGTTCAGGAGGAGGCCCAGCACGACAGGCGTGAGGAGCATGAAGACTACGCCCGTGAAGTCGTCCGGCCCGTGGAGCTGGAGGAGAGCCTCCGCCATCCCGATGACCGCCCCCACCACCGCGGCCTTGCCTAAGGCATGCATATGCGGATCTTGTCAAACGGTCGCTCCGCTTTCCACCCATGATGAAAACCATTATCGTTGCGGAAGATTAGGTGGTTGAGGGGAGAACAGGGTGCGGAGAAGAGCCGCGGTCGTGGTGCCGGCCATGCTGTTAGGAATGGTCCTGTCGGGGTGCGGCGACACGGCGGAGGGCGGGCAGGACGCCGACCGGCTCACCTTGGCGGCTCCCCGTGACCTGGTCGCGGGACCGCAGGATCCGTACTTCACGCACCAGACGCTCCGGGTCTGGGAGCCGCTGGTGAGCGTGGACGACAAGCTGCGGCCGGTGCCCGCCCTCGCGACCGCCTGGGAGAGCGGGGACGGTGGGCGGCGGTGGACGTTCACGCTGCGCGAGGGGGTGCGGTTCAGCGACGGGACGGCGCTGAACGCGGAGGCGGTGGTGGCCAGCGTCCGGCGGTTCCTGCGGATCGCCCCTCGGCAGTCGGCGTTCTTCAGCCTCGACGCCGGGATGGAGGCGGCCTACGGGCAGCTCGACGAGGTACGCGCGGACGGCGGGCGGGTGACGTTCGTGCTGCGGCGGCCGGTGGCGGATCTGCCGGGGCGGCTGGCCGGGTTCTACAGCATGGTGCAGTCGCCGAAGGCGTTCGCCGCGTCCGGGGACTTTGCCGCGAACCCCGTGGGGACGGGCCCGTACACGCTGGCGCGGTGGGTCAAGGGGCAGCAGGCGGAGCTGGCGGCCAACCCGCACTACTACGGCACGCCGCCGGCGTACAAGAAGATCGTGGTCAAGGTGATCCCGGACGCCAACGCGCGGGTCGCCGCGCTGCGCGCCGGCGAGGTCGACGGGCTGATCGACAAGGGGGCGCTGCTGTCCGGGCAGGTCGCGGCCGTCGCCGCCGACAGCAGGTTCCGGGTCGTACGCAGCCCGTCGGCGCTGACGCACTACCTGACCTTCAACGGCTCCCGTGAGCCCTTCTCCGACCCGCGGCTACGGGAGGCGGCGGAGCTGGCCATCGACCGCCGGACGATCGCGGGCAAGCTGCTCGCCGGCACGGCGAAGCCGGGCGCCGCGTTCCTGTCACCGGTCTTCGGCGACCTGTCCGACCCGGGCATCGCCGCCGCCTACGACCCGGCGAAGGCCCGTGCGCTGGTCAGCGCGGCCGGTCGCCCCGCGTCGCCGGTCACCATCCTGATCTCGTCGGCCGAGACCGGGCAGTTCCCGTACACCGACGTCGCCGAGGTGCTGCGGGCCGCCTTCGAGCAGGCGGGGCTGCCGGCGAAGGTGACCGTGGCCGAGGCGACCAAGGCCGTCATGGAGGCCGGCGACTACGACGTCTTCCTCAGCGCGTACAGCGTGCCGAACGGGGACGCCGACTACCTGTTCCGCCGGTTCCTGCGCTCCGACGCGCCGTGGAACGTCGAACGCCGGCTCGGCTACCGCAACAAGGAGTTCGACACGCTCGTCGACCAGGCCTCGACGGAGACCGACCCCGCCCGGCGGCGGGAGCTGTACCGGCAGCTGCAGCGGCTGCTCGCGGCCGACCGGCCGATGATCCCGATCGCCTACCAGGACAATCCCGTCGTGACGATCACCGGCGTCGGCGGGGTGGTGCAGAATGCGGCGTATGTCGTTGATCTCGGCAAGCTGACGCCGTCGGGCTGAGGTGGGGCCGATTCCGGTGTGGACCTCGTGCTGAACGTCGTGCTGCGGCGTGCCGTGGAGACGCTGCTCGTGCTGCTGGTGTTGTCGGTGCTGGTCTTCCTGCTGACCTCGCTGGCGCCCGGTGACCCGGCCGAGGAGATCCTGCGCCGGGGCGGGATCCAGCCCACGGCGGGCAGCGTCGCCGCACTCCGTGCCGAGCTGGGCCTCGACCTGCCTCTCCCGGTCCGGTACGTGCAGTGGCTGTCCGATGTGGTCCGCGGCGACCTCGGGCTTTCCTACGTGGACCGGTCGCCGGTGACGGCCGAGATCGTCTCGCGGCTGCCGGCGACGCTCCGGCTGGCGGGCGCGGCGGCACTCGTCGCGGCCGGGCTGGCCCTGCTCGCCTCGCTCCGGCCGCGGGGGCTCGGCGGCCGGGTGGTCACGGCGGTGACGGTGGTGGTGGCGAGCGTGCCGCCGTACATCGTCGGGGTCCTGATGATCAGCGTGGTCGCGGTCGGCCTGCGTGCCCTGCCGACCGGGGGCGACACCGCGGCCGGCGCCGTGGTGCTGCCCGCGCTGACGCTGGGGCTGGCGGGCGCCGCCACGCTGACCCGGCTGCTGCGCGCCGATCTGGCCCAGGCGCTGGCGTTGCCGTTCGTCCGGCTGGCCGCCGCCAAAGGGCTGAGCCCGCGGCGTGCCGTGACGGTGCACGCGCTCCGGGTGGCCGCGCCGAACGCGATCATGGCCGGGGGCGCGGCGCTGGCCGACCTGGTGGCCGGTGCCGTGGTGGTGGAGACGCTGTTCTCCTGGCCGGGCGTGGGACAGCTGGCGATCTCGGCGATCCGGCAGCGCGACCTGCCTGTCGTCCAGGCGTACGTGCTGGTCATCGGGGCGGCGACGGTCCTGCTCCTGGCACTGGCGGACCTGTGCGTGGCAGTGGCCGACCCACGGGTGCGCCGCCCGTGAACCGATCCGACCGCGACGAGCTTGCGCCGCCCCTGAACGCGCCCGGCCCTGACCCGCGTCGAGCCACGGGTGCGCCGCCGCTCGTGAGGGGCCGCGGCGGAATCGTGCTGCTGGCGGCGATCGTGGCGTTCTGCGGCCTCACGCCGCTCCTCTCCCCCCACGACCCGTACCTGCCCGATCCCGCGCTCGCCCTCCTCCCACCCAGCCCGCGGCACTGGCTCGGCACCGACCAGCTCGGCCGCGACCTCCTCACCAGAACCGCAGCGGCAGGCACGATCTCCCTGCTGACCGCGTTCGCCATCACGGCGATCACCACGACCATCGGCACTCTGGCCGGCACCGCGGCGGGACTGGCCGGCGGGTTGCCGGAACGGCTGCTGCGGCAGGCGGCCACGGTGGCGCTCGCGCTCCCCGGCCTCACGCTCGCCCTGGCGCTGGCAGGCGTCCTGCCGCCGGGGCCGGGCACGATGGTGGCCGCACTCGTCCCGTTCGGCTGGGTGAACTGCGGCCTCATCGCCCACACGGCCACCCGGCGCGTGGCCGCATCGGACTTCGTCCTCGCCACCCGCGCCCTCGGCGCCTCCCCGTCCTACCTGCTGCGCCGCACCATCGCGCCGCACATCGCCGGCCCGGTGCTCACGGTCGCCACCGCCGACTTCGCCCGTACGCTGATCGCGGCCACCTCGCTGAGCTTCCTCGGCATCGGCCTGCCCCCACCGGTGACCGACTGGGGCGGCCTGGTGAACGACGCCGTGCCCTTGCTGATCGCCGCCCCTCGCCTGGCGATCGCCCCCGCCATCGCCTTGGCGCTCACCGGCGTGGCCGTCACCCTCATCGTCGACGCCCGCCGGCTCCGATAGGGGCGGTCGCGGTCAGCCGACGCGGAGGGGAAGGGTACGCGGGCCGCGGACCTGGCCCGCAGCCCAGGTCACCGCCTCCGGGTCGGCCAGGGTGAAGGCCGGGATGCGCTCCAGCCAGACCTCCAGCGCGACCCGCAGCTCCATGCGGGCCAGGTGGGAGCCCACGCAGCGGTGGATGCCCAGGCCGAAGGCGACATGCCGGTTGACCTCGCGGTCGATGACCACCTCATCCGCCCGGTCGAACTGCGCGGGGTCGCGGTTGGCGGCCGGGAACGACAGCAGCACCCAATCGTCGGCCTTCATGTCCACGCCGTTCCAGCGCATGTCCTCCTTGACCAGCCGCGCCATCGTCACCGGCGCGTACACCCGTAGCAGCTCCTCCATCGCGGTCGGCAGCAGCCCCGGCTCGGCGACCAGCCGCTCCCGGTCGGCCGGAGTCTTGGCCAGGTGCCACAACGACGCCCCGATCGCACTCCACGTCGTGTCGATGCCGGCGATGAGCAGCAGCGCCATCGTGCCGGCCACGTGGTCTGGGGCGAGCTTGTGGCCATACAGCTCGACGTTGATCAAGTACGTCGTCAGGTCGTCACGCGGGTGGTCCACGTGGTCGCGGATCTGGGCATAGAGGTAGTCGAACAGTCGGCCCATCCGCTCGATGCGCTCCTCGGGCGGGAGGTTGACGCCTTCCAGGGCGTTCTCGATGAACTCGCGGAAGCGCGGTCCGTCCTCAGGCGGGAAGCCCAGCATGTCCGAGATGACCCGCATCGGAATGTGCTGGGCGTAGTCGGCGGCGGCGTCGACCACGTCCTGCCCCTCCATCGCGTCGATGAGCTCGTGGCAGAACGCCCGGGTCGCCGCCTCCCGCGTGGCGACCGCGCTCTTCGTGAACGCCGGCAGCAGCAGCTTGCGCGCGTCGTGGTGGAACGGCGGGTCGGACGAGATCGGCGGCGTGCCGCCCACCGGCGCCAGCTCGCGGGGCGGCCGGAAGTTGCTCATGATGATCGACCGCGACGAGAACCGCTCGGTGTCGTACGCGATGGCCGCGACGTCCTCGTAGCGCGTGGGCAGCCAGCCGCCGCCGAACCGCCCGGTGTGCGCGATCGGGCAACGCTGCCGCAGGTCGTCCTGGATGGGGTACGGGTCGGCCGCCCACTCGGGCTCGACATGCGAGAAGTCCGTCGCCCAGTCCGCGACCGGGCCGGTGATGATCTCGTTGCGCGTACCGAAGGGCTCGTCGTCGCGCCCCTCACGGAAGAACTGGGTGAAGCGGTCGTCGACGGCCATGTCACGTCTCCTAGAGGGTCTCGATCGCTCGTTCCGGGCAGTTCGATACGGCCAGGCGCGCCGCCTGCTCCTCCTCCGGCGGCACGACGCCGTCGCCGAGCACCTGCCCGTAGCCCTCCTCGTCCTCGCCGAACAGTCCGGGAGCGAGGTCGTAGCAGCGGCCGTGTCCCTGGCAACGCTCGAAGTTGATCTCCACTTTCACTGTGACGCTCCGCTCTGTGACGCTGGGGTGCCGGCGGGGGCGAAGGCGCCGACGATCCTGGAGAGCAACGCGGTCCACTCCCGGTCGCCAACCGCGTGCAGGTCGGGTGTGACGAGCGCGCTGCCCATCGCCAGCAGCATGCAGAAGTGGGCCAGCGCGTCCGGCGACAGCGCGGGGTCGAGGTCCCCGTCGTTCTGGGCGACGCGGACGAGCCCGGACAGCCAGCCGGAGCGCTCCCCCATGTAGTCGCGCATCGACCGGGCGACGTCCTCGTCGCGGCGGGCCGCGACCAGCGCCTCGACGATGAGATAACCGCAGGCCTCGCGGCGGCGGGGCAACCAGCGGCCGACGACGAGGAGCAGGTCGGTGATCGACCGGTCCGGGTCGGCGGCGAACAGGTCGGCCAGCAGCCGTGGCCCGTGGGCGCGCAACGCCGTCACGATCAGGTCGGCTTTCGAGCCGAAGTGCGCGTACAGCGCCCCGTTGCTCACGCCCGCGGCCGCGGCGATGTCGGCCACGCGGGTGCCGTCATAGCCGCGCTCGGCGAACACCTCGGCGGCCGCCCGCAGCAGCCGCTCGCGGGTCTCGGCGGCGGTAACGCCGGCGATCCGCCCCATAGGTGAATTAAAAGACCGTTCATTTGTTGCGTCAAGAGCGGACGCGACCCCAAGCCTCGGTGTCTGGCGCGCTTGCAGATGTCAGAACGGCACAGGAGGTGTCAGTGGACTTGGCAGCTGGTTATCGGAGATGTCAGTAGGCGCGTGTACAGCAGGAGGTTCGGCCAGGGAAATGATGACGGTCTGGCCCCGGCGGTTGGCGTTGGTGGTGGCACCGGCGTACGGCGAGTCGTTCGCGTCGTGGGTTGATCGGATGGCCCTGCGGAACGGATGTCCGGCGTCGACGATGGTCGAGGCGTTGGGGCTGGATGTACGCAGGTCAGGTGACGTCCGTTCACTGGCGTACGGTGTCGTCACGATGCCGGAGACGTGCAGAGCTGTCGAGGCTGCCACAGGCCTGAGCTCACCGCACGGCTTTTCGCCGTCAGGGTCAGGGCGGCGGCCGTGAGCAGCGGGGAGAACCTTGATCGAGCGGAGGGGTGACGGTCTACAGCAGGTGCAGGTCGCGTGCGGCCTGGACGGCGGCTCTGCGGTCGCCGACGCCGAGCTTGCGGTAGATCGCCCGGCAATGGGTCTTCACGGTGTTGAGCGTCACGTACAGCTCCGACGCGATGTCGCGTTGCGACAGGTTCGCCGGCAGATACCGCAGCACGGCCAGCTCCCGCTCGGTCAGTTGCTCGGCGAGCACGGCCACGCGACCGGCCCGCGCCTCGGCGACGCCATGGCGGGACTGCGTACGTGCCAGGTAGCGACCGGCGATGCCGGGGTCGGGGCAGCGGGCGAAGACGGCCCGGGCCTCGGCCAGGAGCGGCTCTCCGGCCGGATCGCCCAAGCCGATGAGCGTGTCGCCGCAGGCCGTCAGGACGAAGCCCAGGGCAAGATCGGTGGAGGCCCGTCTGGCCAGGCTCAGTGCGTGCGTCGCGTCCGCGTGAGCGCGCGCCGGGTCTTCGCCGGTTCTGGCTCGGATCGCGTAGGCGGGCGCGATTCCGTGATAGGAGGCCAGCCCGAACCGCCGCGCCGTGTCCACCGCCGTGCACGCGGCGCTCTGAGCGCTCGCCGCGTGGCCGTCGTCGAACTCCACCACGGCCAGGTACACCAGGGCCAGGACCTGCGCCGTCCTGATCTCGTCGGCGGCGGCCATCTCGGCCGCGAGCCGCAGGGCCCGCCTGGCTTCGCCGGCCTGCCCCGCCCAGGCGTAGGCCGCGCCGGCCGCGGTCGTGAGATCGCTTGAGTACGCCATCAGGGACGCGCTCACCTGCCGGGCGGTGCCGAGCGCGGCGGCGACGTCACCCCGGGCGAGCTGGATGTTCACGCGCAGCGAGATCGACGGGGTCTGGTCGAAGCCCTCGGGCGCCGCGTCGAGCATGATGCCGAGCCACTCCTCGGCGCGCGCGTAACGACCGCTGATGTATTCGCACCAGCCGTACATCAGAGCGCACCACGTCAGCTTCTTCGCCACCTCGCCGAGCCGGTCGAGCAACCCCCGCAGGGTCTCCGTCTGGCCGCCGGCGATCAGCCGCGGTCCGTGCACGAGCAGCAGCCGGCCGGCCTTGTGGAGGTCACCGCAGGCGAGCCGATGGACGATCGCCTGACCGTGATCGCCCTGGGCTTCGAACCACGCCGCGGCGCGGGCGTGGAGGCCGGGGACGCGCTCAGGGAAGGCCTGGTGCGCTTCGAGCCGCAGCAGATCGCGAAAGAGGTGGTGGTAGCGGAACCAGGTGCGGGTGCGGTCGAGACCGATCAGGAGCTGGTTGGCGCTCGCGGTGTCGTTGAGCCAGGCCGCACCCCCGGACGCGCCGGTGACGGCATCGACGAGGGCGCCGTTGAACTGGTCGAGTATCGACGTCTCCAGCAGGCGCCGCCGATCGTCGGCGCCGACCGCGGCCAGGAACTCGTCGCGGAGATAGTCGACCACGAACTGATCGTCGCCCCGGAACGCTTCGATGAACCCGCCGGGGTCGGCGGCCCGTTCGAGCGACAGGCCCGCGAGCACGAGTCCGGCGGCCCAGCCCTCGGTCCGGCCACAGAGCTGATCGAGAAGAGCCCGGTCGAGCGCGGGCGAGCCGAGCAGACCGGCTGCCTCGTCGGCGTCGAAACGTAAGTCGGCGCCCCGGACCTCCGCCAGCTGATCGCGTACGCGTAGCCGGCCGAGCCGGAAGGGCGGGTCGATCCGGGTGGACAGCACGATGGTGACCTGGTGCGGGCAGAGCTCGATGAGGCGTTCCACACCGCGCTGCACGCCGGCGGTGTCGATCAGGTGGTAGTCGTCGATGACGACGACGAGCGGGCCGGCGACGGCGGCGAGCTGGTTCACCAGAGCGGTCACGACCACGAACTCGTCGCCGTTCGAGCCGACCACGATCGCCTTCAGGTCGTTCGCGGCGATCGGGTGCGCCTGCCCGATGGCTTCGGCCAGATAGGACCAGAACCTGACCGGGTCGGAGTCGCTCTCCTCCACCTGCAGCCACGCGACGGCTTCTGGCCGGCCGGCCAGCCACGACGCCAGCAGGGTCGACTTGCCCGAGCCTGCCGGGGCGCTCACCAGGACCAGGCGGGCCTGGCCGCCGACGCCGCGGTCGAGGAGGTCGTCGAGCCTGGAGCGGCGGACGAGTTGACCGGGCGGCGGGGGCGGGCGCAGCTTGGTGGCCGCCAGGCTCGTCTCCCCCATCGTGCTCACGTTCTAAAACCTACCGCCCCGGATCTCACCCGGGTGAGATGGCCGGCGGTGTGAGGCCGCGTCATGCCGCTCACCGTGATGATCGGGCCATGCGTCAGCCGACCACTTACGAGATCGTGATCCGGGGCCGGGTCAGTGCCAGGCTCCTGCGGCCGCTGCTCGACGACTTCACCCTCGACCATGCCGGCGACGGCGTCACCCGCCTGGTCGGCGACATCGGTGACAGCTCACACCTGCACGGCGTCCTGGCCCATCTGATTTCGGTCAACATCGAAGTGATCTCCATCGCGCCCCTCGGCGCTGATGGGCCGGGACGGCGCGCGTGAAGACCACCGGCACACGAAGGGAAACGATGATGGAATCTCAGCAGCGCAACGCCGCGACAGACGGCCAGAGCGGCAGCACGGCGGGTGGCACGATGCGGGCGATCGTGCAGGACGCCTACGGCTCGGCGAACGTCCTGCGCCTGGCGCGGATCGCCCGGCCGAAGGTCACCGGCAACCAGGTGCTCCTGCGGGTGCACGCGGCCGGGCTCGACCGGGGCACGTGGCATGTGATGGCGGGCCTGCCGTATCTGATCCGCCTGGCCTTCGGATTCCGCAGACCGAGGAATCCGGTGCCCGGGCGTGATGTCGCCGGCACGGTCGTCGCGGTCGGTTCGGCGGTGACCAGGTTCTCCGTGGGCGACGAGGTGTTCGGGGTCGCCCCGGGCTCGTTCGCCGAATACGCCGTGGCCCGCGAGGACAAGCTGGTCCGCAAGCCGGCGAACGCCACCTTCGAGCAGGCCGCGGCGGCCCCGATCTCGGGGGTCACCGCGTTGAGGGCCGTGTGCGACGTCGGCCGGGTCCAGCAAGGGCAGCGGGTGCTGATCATCGGCGCGTCGGGCGGGGTCGGCAGCTACGCCGTGCAACTGGCCAAGGCCTCCGGGGCGGAGGTCACCGGCGTGTGCGGCCCCGCCAAGCTCGACCTGGTGCGCTCGCTCGGCGCCGACCATGTCATCGACTACACCCGCGACGACTTCGCCGACGGCGCCCAGCGCTACGACGTGATCATCAATATCGCGGGAAACCCCACCCTGTCACGGCTGCGCCGCGCGCTCGCGCCCACCGGGACGGCCGTCTTCGTCGGCGGCGAGGACGGCGGCCGGCTGACGGGAGGCATCGACCGGCAACTGCGCGCCCTGGTCCTGTCACGCTTCGTCGGCCAGCGGCTGACCGGTCTCATCGCCAGCGAACGTGCCAGTGACATCGAACGGCTCGGCGACCTCATCGAGGCGGGCAAGGTGACGCCGAGCATCGACCGAACCTTCGCACTGGAGCAGGCGCCGGAGGCCATGCGCCACCTCGTCGCGGGAAACGCGCGAGGAAAGATCGTCATCACCGTCTGAGCCCGTCCTGTCATCAACGAGACCCGGGGCCCATCGCGGCGCTCGGCTCGTCGGCTACGCCCTGCTCATGGTGGGCCCGGCGGAGCCGCCGCCGGGGCGGCATCGACGGGTGTCACATTCGTGGCCGCACTTTCGTCGTACAGGCGACGGCCGCCGCCGGCCGTCGGCCATCTGGACGAGGAGAAGCCACATGTCAGCAGAGCAGGTCACCGGCAACAAGGCGTTGTTCAGCCGTTTCCACGAGGCGATCAACAGCGGCGACGCGGAGGTGATCGCCAAGACGATCGACGAGCTCGTCGCTGTTCCACACGCCGGCGCCGATCGACGCGACGGGGGTGCAGGCGCTGTTCGGCGTCGCCAGACACCTCGTGTGTATCTGACCGCCTTGAAGTTGGCGGTACGGCACGGAAGTTGGCAGTGAGCCGCGCTAGATGGCAGTAGCCCCTTTACGACTGTCCTGTCTCAGGAACCGGGCGTGCGTCTCACAGACTTGGCGTGTCTTCTGGCGGTCCGGTGCTACGGTTCGCTCGGTAATACGCATGTAAGGGGACGTATGTTCGGCATTGTCCGCCCGTGTCGGCACGCCATGTGCAAGGGGCTCTACGCGGACTGGATGGGCCACCTGTGCGGGCTCTGCCTGGCGCTCCGCGACGAGCACGGACACCTGTCCCGCCTGGTGACCAACTACGACGGCCTGCTCGTGTCTGTCCTCACCGAGGCCCAGTCGCCCGCGTCCGCGCCACGCCGGCGGGCGGGCGCATGCGCGCTGCGTGGCTTCAAGGGCGCCGACGTGGTGGAGTCTGAGGGGGTACGGCTGGCGGCCTCGGTGTCGCTGCTCCTGGCGGCCGGCAAAGTGCGCGACCACGTGGCGGACGGGGACGGCGTGTACGCCCGCCGCCCGGTGGCCGCCGGCGCCACCCGCCTGGCGGGCCGCTGGTCCTCGGCCGGCACGGCCATGGCCGGCACGCTGGGGTTCGACCCCAGCCCGCTGACGGCGGCGGCCGACCGCCAGGCCCTCCTGGAACACTCCCCCGCCCAGGCGCCCTCGAGGAACGTCGCGGGGCCCGGTTTACGGGAGTTGACGGGACCCACCGAGGACGCCGTGGCCGCCGCGTTCGCGCACACCGCGGTACTCGCGGGGAAGCCGCACAACCGGGAAGCACTGGAGGCGGCCGGGCGCGGATTCGGGAGGCTGGCACACCTGATCGACGCGGTGGAGGACCTGGCCGACGACCGGGCGTCCGGAGCGTACAACCCGCTGGCCGCCACCGGCACCGGCCTGGACGAGGCGCGCCGCCACTGCGACGCCGCGCACGCCGAGCTGCGCGCCGCCGTGGACGGGCTGGACCTGCCGCGTCCCGGCCTGACGCGCGCCCTGCTGGTGCGCGAGACCGGCAGCGCCGTGTCCCGAGCCTTCGCCACCGCCGGGACGCACGGCCCCGGCCACTCCCCTGGCCACTCGCCCGGCGACCCCGGCGCGCCGCCGGAAGGGCGGCCGCCGAAGCGGGATCCCGGCGGGCTGCTGTCGCTGGCGTGCACCGCGCTGACCTGCTGCACGTGCGGCCTGTACCGGCCTGCCTGGGACGAGGAGCGCGAGGGCTCCTTCTGCGAGCGCTTCGACTGCTCCGGCTACGACTGCTGCGGCAACTGCGGGGACTGTTGCTCATGCTGCTCGGGCGAGGACGGCTGTGGCTGCGACGGCTGCGGCTGCGACTGACGGCCGCCTTCCCCCCCGCCAGTTCTGCCGCGACTGCTCGATTGCCCGCCCGGACCGCTGCTCAGCTCGGCGGCGATGCTCATCGTCGACGAACTCAGCTTCGCCAGCCGTCATGCTCAGTGTCGTCAGACAGGAGTCATCAGACCGAATCTGGGGGTTCATGGGATAGCGGCGTAGCCCCGCGAGGTCACGACCCCGGCGGACGAGATCATCGGCAGGACCTACGATCGGCGCATGACAAGCCATGTGATCGCTGTGGACGTGGGCGGGACGGCGATGAAGGGGGCACTCGTCACCCGCGACGGCGATGTGGAGGCCTTCGAGCAACGCCCGACCGGACGCGAGCGAGGGCCGGAGCACGTGCTGGACAGGCTCGGGGACTTCGCGGCAGACCTGGCGGCGCAGGCGCCCGTGCCGCCGCCGGCGGCCGGTGTGGCGGTTCCCGGCCTGGTGGACGAGAAGGCGGGCGTCGCCTCCCGGGCGGCGAACCTCGGCTGGCGGAACGCGCCCATCTCCGCGATGCTCGGCGAGAGGCTGGGCATTCCGGTGGCCCTCGGGCACGACGTGCGGGCGGGCGGCCTCGCCGAGAACGTCTACGGCGCCGGGGCGCATGCGCGGAACTTCCTGTTCCTGGCGATCGGCACGGGCATCGCGGGCGCGATGATCCTGGAGGGCCGGCTGTACGCCGGCGCCGGTGGCCACGCGGGAGAGGCGGGCCACATCCCGGTCCGTCCAGATGGGGAGCCCTGCTCGTGCGGGCGACGTGGATGCCTGGAGACCTACGCCTCGGCCGCCGCGATCGTCCGCCGCTACGGCAAGGACCGCCTGCGGACGGAAGACGTCCTCGCCCGCGCCGATCAGGGCGACGACCATGCGAAGCGGGTGGTGAACGAGGCGATCGAGGCGCTGGCGACAGGTCTGGCCACGTGCACGCTCCTGCTCGACCCCGAGCTCATCGTGATCGGCGGCGGCCTGGCCGGCGCGGGGGAACGGCTCCTGGATCCGCTGGCGAAGGGTCTGGCGGCCCGGCTGTCGTTCCGGGAGCCGCCGCCCATCTCGCGGGGGGCGCTGGGAATCCGCGCGTCCACGCTCGGTGCCGGAATTCTTGCCTGGAGTGTGGTGGAATGACCGATCAGATTCTCGCCGGCGCCCGCGTGGTGACCCCCTCGGACGTACTCGAACCAGGCTGGGTCCAGATCAGGGGCGGGCGCATCGCCGGCGTCGGGGCCGGGGCGCCGCCGCGCGATGGCACCGCGATCCGTGATCTCGGCGGTGGCTGGCTCCTGCCCGGGTTCGTGGACATCCACGCGCACGGCGGAGGCGGTGTGTCGGCGATCGACTCACCGGCCGACCTGGCGGCCACCGTGGCCTTCCACCGCTTACACGGAACCACCCGGACCCTGATCAGCCTGGTGTCCTCTCCCGTGGAACAGATGGCCCGGGCCGCCGGTTGGGTGGCCGACCTGATGGCGCGCGAGCCCGGCCTGGCGGGGGTCCATCTCGAAGGGCCGTTCCTGTCCCACCTGCGTTGCGGGGCCCATGATCCTGATCATCTGCGTGCGCCGGCGACGGCGGAGCTGCGCAGGCTCCTGGAGGCCGGACGGGGCGGCGTCCGCATGGTCACGGTCGCCCCCGAGCTTCCCGGTGGCCTGGATCTGGTCAGGGAGCTGGTGGCATGCGACGTCATCGCCGCCGTGGGCCACACCGACGGCGACTACGCCACGTGCCGCGCGGCCTTCGAGGCGGGCGCGCGGGTGCTCACCCACACCTTCAACGGCATGCGCGGGCTGCATCACCGCGAGCCCGGGCCGTTCCTCGCGGCCTGCGAGTCGCCGGATGTCGTTCTCGAGGTCATCAACGACGGCATCCATCTGGCCGATCCCATCGTCAGGCTCATCGTGCGCCAGGCGCCCGATCGCGTCGCCCTCGTCACCGACGCGTCGGCCGGGGCCGGCATGGGCGACGGCCGGTACGCGCGCGGCGCCCGGCAGGTGCAGGTGAGCGCGGGGCGCGCGGAGCTGGTCGGCAGCGGATCGCTGGCCGGCAGCACGCTCACCATGGCGCAGGCGGTACGGCGGGCCGTACGCGAGGTCGGGCTGCCGGTGACCGTCGCCTCGGCCGCGGCCTCAGCCGTGCCCGCCCGGCTGCTCGGCCTGGACTGCGGCCGCATCGAAGCGGGCCGGGCGGCGGAGTTCGTGGTCATGACCGACGACTTCGAGGTGCGCGAGGTGCTGGCCCATTGACTCGGCCACGGCCTTTGGTATACCAATGGTCTACTTAAGACGAGGGAAGGGGTTCTGTGGCGCGTACGGCGAACAAGGCTCAGATGGTCAGGACCCTGATCGAGGCGAGGTTCATCGCCGTTCCCGGGCCCGCCACCGTGCTTCCCTCGGAGCGCCGGCTCGCCGAGGAGTTCGGCGTCGCCCGGATGACCGTTCGCGCCGCGTTGAAGCTGCTGGAGGCCGACGGGCTGATCCGTTCGGCGCCCGGGGCGAGCTACATGGTGGTTCCTCCGCAGGTGTCCAAGGGCCCGACCCTGTCGTCATTCACCGAGGACGCGCAGAAGCGCGGATGGCGGCCGGGATCCCGGGTCATCGAGCGGACCGCCTTCGACGCCGACGCGCGGCTCGCCGCCACCCTCGGGATCAAGCCCGGCGACGCCGTCTACCAGATCGGCAGGGTGCGGACGGCTGACGACACCCCGCTCAGCTACGAGCGGGTGTGCCTGCCCGCCGCCTTCGTCCCCGGACTGATCGACGAGGACCTCACCGGCTCGCTCCACCAGCTGCTCGCCGATCGCTACGACATCCGGATAACCCGGCACGAGCGCACGATCACCGCTGTCAACGTGGACGCGGAACAGGCCGAGCTCCTCGGCGTCAAGGAGGGCACCGCGGCCCTCTGCGTGCCCCACATCGGCTACGACCAGAACGGTCGCCGGGTCGAGCAGGTGCACGCGCTGTACCGCGGTGACCGGTACGAGTTTTCCAGCGTGACCTATCTGCGGGAGACGAACCCATGAGGAAAGTCACCTTAAGCGTGGCGACGACGGCTCTGCTGCTAACGGGAGCCTGTGGCGGCGCGGAACCTCAGGAGTCGTCCGCCCCGGCGACCCTCACCTTCTGGACGCCGCACACCACACCGGACCGGCTGGCCATCCAGCGGTCCGTCGCGGCGAAGTTCACCAGCAAGACCGGCATCAAAGTCGAGGTCGTGCCGCTCGAGTCCAAACAGGCCAGCCAGAGCCTGGTGACCGGCGCCGCCTCCGGCACATTGCCTGATGTGATCCTTTACAGCCCCAACCTGATCGCGGCCTGGAACGCCCAGGGCCTCATGGACACCGAGGCGCCACAGCAGATCGTCGATGAGCTGGGAGCCGACACCTTCACCGAGAGCGCCATCCGGATGGCCACGGTCGGCGGAAAGCTCGGCGCTGTGCCCAGCGACGGCTGGGGGCATGTGATCTCCTACCGCAAGGACCTGTTCAAGAGCGCGGGCCTGGAGGCCCCCGGGTCGGTCGAGGACATCGTCACCGCGGCGCAGAAGCTGGCGAAGGACGGTGTGCGGGGCATCGCGATGGGCACCCAGCCAGGCGACGGCTACACCGGCGAGGGCCTGGAGTCGCTGCTGCAGGCCGCCGGCTGCCAGCTCGTGACGAACGGCACCGTCGCCATCGACTCGCCGGAATGCGTCACCGGCCTGGACGCCGTCCAGAAGCTCGGCGCCGCAGCGGGCACCGGGGAGCTCGACGTCGGCGCCGCACGAGCCGCCTACCTCGCCGGAGACGCGGCGATGCTCCTGTTCTCCTCGCACATCGTGGACGAGGTCGCCGGCCTGGACAAGGACAACCCGGTCACGTGCGAGGAATGCAAGAAGGACCCGACGTACCTGGCGAAGAACACCGGTTTCGTGACGGCTCTCGGCACGGCTCCGCAGTACGGCCAGACGTCCAACTACGCCATCCCCCGAGGCGCGTCGGTGGAGAACGCCAAGAAGTTCATCTCCTTCGCCATGTCCGAGGGATACGTGGAGATGTTGTCGACGGCCGCCGAGGGCCGGATCCCGATGCGGCCGGGACCGGCGAAGGGGTCCACCGAGTACCTCGACGCGTGGGCCGACCTCCCGGTCGGCAACGACCCGGCCACGAAGAAATCGATCAAGGCGGTCTACGGCGAGGATGTCGTGGACCAGCTCGCGAAGGGCGCCGCGTCGTTCGCCCGCTGGGGATGGGGCACCGACGACGCCACCCTGGCCGGCGTGGTGTTCTCTCAGGGCACCCTGTCGAAGGAGCTCGGGCCGCTGTTCAGCGGGACGTCGCCGGCCGACGTCGCGAAGAAGATGGCGGCAGAGGTCGGCTCCGTCAAGCAGGACCTGGGTGAATGACCTCGAAACGGCTGGTGTTCACCCGCTGGGGCCGCCCGCTCAACCGGTCCCAGCGGGATGACCTGCACGGCAGGTTGCTGGTCACCCCGACCATGCTCATCGTGCTGGCCTTCGTGGTGCTGCCCTTCCTGGCGGTCCTCGTGCTGGCGTTCGCCGATGTCCGGCTCGTCGACATCCCACGGCTGTCGCTCGACCGGCTCACGCTGACCCTGGCCAACTTCCGGTCGGCCTGGGGGAGCGACAGGTTCTGGTCCGCGCTGGGCACCACGCTCGCGTACGCGGCCTGCACCACCGCGGGGGCGATCACGGCCGGTCTGGTGGTGGCGATGGCGCTGCGCCGGCCGTTCCGTGGTCGTGGGCTGGTCAGGGCCCTGGTGCTGATCCCGTACGTGCTGCCGGTGGTGGCGGCCACCACCATCTGGAAGACCCTGCTCAACACCGAGTACGGCCTGGTCAACGCCGTCGGCAGGCAGCTGATCGGCTGGGAGAACCCGATCGCCTTCCTCACCACCCGCAGCCAGGAGCTCGGCGGGATCCCGATCCCGGTCGCGCTGGTGACCGTGATCGCCTTCGAGGTGTGGAAGACGTTCCCGCTGGCCTTCCTCTTCATCACCGCGCGGCTGCAGGTCTCGCCGATGGAGCTGGAGGAGGCGGCGGCGATCGACGGCGCGGGCAAGGTCAGAGCGTTCTTCCACATCGTCCTGCCGCAACTGCGCGGCGTGATCGCCCTGCTGATCGTGCTGCGGTTCATCTGGTCCTTCCAGAACTTCAACGACATCTACCTGCTCACCGGAGGAGCGGGCGGCACCGAAGTGCTGGCCGTACGGGTGTACGAGGAGCTGGTCACCAGGGCCAACATCGGCACGGCCTCGGCCACCGGGCTCCTGATGACCGCCATGCTCCTGGTGCTGCTGTTCGTGTACGGCTGGATGATCAGGAGGGAGCGGGCATGAACGGAGGAGACCGCGTCCTCGGGGTGCTCAAATGGCTGGTCATCACCTTGACGGTCATCGTGTGCGCGGGCCCGCTGATCTACGGCTTCCTGCTGTCGCTGCGGCCGTTCGCGTCGGTCGCCGCGGCGCCGCTGTCGCTGATCCCCTCGGCCGAGGAGGTGACGCTGGAGGCCTACCCCCGGGCGATGGGCGAGTTCGGACTGGGCGGCTTCATGCTCAACTCGCTGCAGGTCGCTCTGGCGACCGTGGTGCTGGCCGTCCTGTTCAGCGTGCTCGGCGGGTACGCGGCCGTCCGGCTGGACTTCTTCGGGCGCCGCTCCGTCAACGTCCTCTTCCTGGGCGTCTACATGCTCCCCGGCATCGTCCTGGCCGTTCCGTTGTTCGTGCTGCTCAGCCGCGTGGGGCTGACCGGCACCCTGGTCGGGCTGGTGCTGGTCTACATCGCCCAGACCGTGCCGGTCGCGCTCTACATGCTCCGCAACTACTTCATCGCCGTGCCCGCGAGCGTGGAGGAGGCGGCGATGATCGACGGTTGCGGGCGGCTGGCTCTCATCCGCAGGGTCGTGCTGCCGATGGCGTTGCCGGGCATCGCCGCCACGTCCCTGTACGTCTTCATGATCGCCTGGAACGAGTACCTGTTCGCGCTGCTGTTCCTCGTGCACGAGCGGCCGCGCTGGACGGTGGCGCTGGGCATCTCGCAGCTCACCGAGTTCTCGGTGCCGGCCACCGTGCTGATGGCCGGGTCCATCGCGGTCACCATCCCGGTGGTCGCGGGGTTCTTCCTTGCGCAGCGGTTGTTGATCTCCGGGCTCACCGCCGGAGCGGAGAAGGGATGAAAGACATGCCGGTTCGGCTGGGCGTCCTCGGCGCCGGGAGCCGCGGGAGGGATTCCTACGGGCGATGGATCGTCCGGCATCCCGAGCGGGCGCAGATCGCGGCCGTGGCCGACCCGATCCCGGATCGCCGGGACGGCCTCGCGGCCGCGGCGGGGGTTCCGGACGAGCGCCGCTACCACGACTGGAAGCCGTTGCTGGCCGACGCCCAGCACCTGGACCTGGACGGGGTGATCGTCGCTCTGCCCGACCGTGACCATGTCGCGCCGACGCTGGAGGCGGCCCGCCGCGGCCTGGCCGTGCTCGTGGAGAAGCCCGTCTCGTCGACGCCGGCGGAGCTGGAGCAGCTCGCCGACGGCGGCAGCCGCCTGAACGCGCGCATCTCCGTCGGCCACGTCATGCGCTACCAGCCGTTCTGGCAGACCCTGCACCAGCTGGTGGCGAGCGGCACGATCGGACGCCTGGTCACCATGCGCATCGAGGAGAACATCGGTTTCTGGCACTTCGCGCACTCCTACGTGCGCGGCAACTGGCGAAACTCCTCGACGTCGAGCCCGATGGTGCTCGCCAAGACCTGTCACGACCTCGATGCGATCCGCTGGTTCGCCGGTTCCCCTCCGGTGAGCGTGTCCAGCGTGGGCGAGCTGACCTACTTCCGTCCGGAGAACGCGCCGCCCGGCGCTCCTGAGCGATGCCTGGACGGCTGCCCGCACGCGGACGACTGCCCGTTCTACGCCCCCCGCTACTACGTGGACGCGCTGCGCGACGTGCACGGCTCCCCGGTGGCGCTGCTGGGCGCCGACACCTCGCCGGAGGGACGGCTGCGAGCCCTCGAACACGGGCCGTACGGCCGATGCGTGTTCGCCGGCGGCAACAACGTCGTCGACCACCAGCAGACCGTGATGTCCTTTCCCGGCGGTCTCACCGCGACGCTGTCGACCTCGGCCTTCACCGGGCAGAACACCCGGACGGTGCGGCTGACGGGGAGCAGCGGGGAGATCGCGGGGCATGTTCGGTCGGGGTCGGTGGAGATCGACCTCTTCTCCCCCACCGCGGTCCTGCCGGAGCTGCCCCACGCCAGAGACGTCGTACGCCGCAGGCGGGGCCCCATGCGGCACCAGACGATCGAGCTGCTCGCCGGTCCGGCCGAGGGCGAGACGAAGGATCACCGCGGCCATTCGGGCGGCGACGACGGGCTCATGGACGCCTTCGTCTCCTCGCTGACCGGCGGCGGCGCTCCGTCGACCTCTCTTGAGGCGTCGCTCGACAGCCACCGGATGGCTTTCGCGGCCGAGAGATCGCGGTTGGAAGGCCGCACGGTGTTGTGGGGGGAGGTGTGAGCTGGTGGCGGGGCGCCGCGATCTACCAGGTGTACCTGCGCAGTTTCGCGGACGGGAGCGGCGACGGCGTGGGCGACCTCGCGGGGCTGCGCGCTCGCCTGCCGTACCTGCGCGAGCTCGGGGTGGACGCGCTCTGGCTCAGCCCCTGGTACGTGTCGCCGATGGCCGACGCCGGCTACGACGTCGCGGATTACCGCGACATAGACCCGCTCTTCGGGACGCTGGCGGAGGCTGACGCCCTCATATCCGAGGCCCACGACCACAGGCTGCGGGTGATCGTCGACATCGTCCCGAACCACACCTCCGACCGGCATCCATGGTTTCGAGCAGCGTTGGCCGGCGGACCCGGGTCGCCGGAACGCGAGCGCTACCACTTCCGCGACGCTCCCAACGACTGGCCGTCGCGCTTCGGCGGACCCGCCTGGACCCGGGTGCCCGACGGCGAGTGGTACCTCCACCTGTTCGACTCGTCCCAGCCCGACCTCAACTGGGAACACCCCGACGTGCGGGCGGAGTTCGAGTCGATCCTGCGGTTCTGGCTCGACCGCGGCGTCGACGGCTTCCGCATCGACGTGGCCGACCGGCTGGTGAAGGCGGACGGCCTGCCCGACCTCGGTCCCGGCCCCGATCCGATGGACCTGCCGCACGCCGACCGCCCGGAGGTCCATGAGATCTACCGCTCGTGGCGCAAGCTGCTCGACTCCTATCCGGGCGAACGGATGTTCGTCGGCGAGATCTGGGTGAGCGACCCCGCCCGCTTCGCCCTGTACCTGCGCCCCGACGAGCTCCACACGGCGTTCAACTTCCCCTTCCTGCGCAGCCCGTGGGAGGCCGACCGGCTGCGCGCCGTCATCGACTCCACGCTCGCCTCGCACGGGCCCGCAGGGGCGCCTCCCACCTGGGTGCTGTCGAACCACGACGTCACCCGGCACGTGACCCGCTACGGCCGGAGCGACACCGGATACACCCAGCGGACCCGCGACGAGCCCGCCGATCTCGCGCTGGGCACCCGGCGGGGCAGGGCCGCCGCGCTGCTCACCATGGCGCTGCCCGGCGGCGTCTACCTCTATCAGGGGGACGAGCTCGGCCTGTGGGAGGTCCTCGACATCCCGGCGGAGCTGCGACAGGATCCCGTGACCCGCCGTACGAACGGGGCGGAGCTCGGCCGCGACGGGTGCAGAGTGCCGATTCCCTGGGAGGGGGCGGACCCGCCGTTCGGGTTCGGCCCGGGACGCACGTGGCTGCCGCAGCCGCCGGAGTGGCGCGCGCTCACGGTGGCGGCGCAGGAGCGTGACCCGGACTCGATGTTGTCGCTGTACCGGACCGCGCTGCGGATCCGCGGAGACGAGCCCGCCCTCGGGGACGGCACGATGACGTGGCTGCCCGCGGGGCCCGACGTGCTCGCCTTCACCCGCGACCCCGGCTTCGCCTGTGTGGTCAACCTGTCGCGGGCGCCGATCGAACTACCCCCGCACACCCGGGTGCTGCTGCTGAGCGGCGACCTGGCCCACGGCCTGCTCCCGCCCGACACGGCGGCCTGGCTCCAACAAGGAGAACCGTGACACACTCCCGCGTCCGCGCCCTGATCGTCGTGCTCATCGCCGTCCTGTCCCTCGGCGCCATCCCGTCCCACGCCGACACCGTCCGGCCGTTACGCGTCGCCACGTACAACATCCACCATGGCGTGGGCAACGACGGCAAGCTGGACCTCGAACGGATCGCGCAGGTCCTCCAGGACTCCGGCGCCCAGGTGATCGGCCTCCAGGAGGTGGACCGCCACCACAGCGTGCGCTCCGACTTCGTGGACCAGGCGAAGTGGCTGGGCACCCGGCTCGGCATGCACGCCGTCTTCGGCGCGAACATCGACCGCGATCCCCCCGAGCCCGGCGCGGAAAGGCAGCAGTACGGCACCGCCATCCTGTCCACCTACAAGATCCGGGACTGGCGGAACACCCTGCTCCCCCGGCCGGAAGGCGGGGAGCAGCGGGGTCTGCTGGAGGCGCGGATCAAGGTGCGCGGCGTCGACGTCCGCGTCCTCACCACGCACCTCCAGCACAATTCCCAGGTCGAGCGCATCGCCCAGGTGGCCGCCATCCGGGAGTTGCTCGCCGGGTCGCCCGACCCCATCATCTTCACCGGCGACACCAACGCCTTGCCGGGCTCCGCCGAGATGGTCACGCTCAAGGAGTCCCTGGCCGACGCCTGGGACATGGCCGGCCAGGGCGACGGTCTCACCTACAGCACGGACAACCCGCGCACGCGCATCGACTACGTCATGTCCTCGCGCGACGTCAGGGCGACCTCGGCCACCGTGGTGAACACCGACGCCTCGGATCACTTCCCCGTCGTGGTCGACGTCGAGCTGCCGTCACCTGCTTGATGTCCAGGTGACGCGCGGGGTACCACTACCGCATCCTGTCCACGCTGGACGAGTTCGGAGTGGCCAGTCAGGCCGAGCTAGGCCGCCGGTGCAACATGGACCGCAGCGACGTCGTGGCGGCGATCAACGAACTGGCCGAGCAGGGATTCGTCGAGCGCACGCCGGACCCGGACGACCGAAGGCGCAACATGGTGACCCTCACCAAAGCGGGTGATCGGCAACTGCGACGGATGGACCGGGCACTTGACAAGGTGCAGGACGACCTACTCGGACCGCTTCCAGCCGAGGACAAGCAGATCTTGACCCGCCTGCTCACGCACCACCAACGGGGTTGACATCCTCCCCCTCGGTAAACGAGGGGGATTCCCACGGTCGCCCGTGGGGCTTCCTGCTTCACCGCCGGTCGCCCGTCCGAGAGGACTCTCGTTGAGGTCTTACACCAGCTCCACAGGCGTTTCAGCTCTCCGCCAGCCCGGCGGCGAGCACGTTCTTGGCCGCGTTCACATCCCGGTCGTGGACCGCCCCGCAGGCGCACTCCCACGACCGCACGTTCAGCGGCATCTTGTCTTGCAGAGTCCCGCAGGCCGAGCACAGTCTCGAGGAGGGGAACCAGCGGTCCACGACCACCAGCTCCCTGCCGTACCACTGTGCTTTGTACTCCAGCATCGACCGCAACTCCCGCCAGGACACGTCCGAGATGGCGCGGGCCAGCGAGTGGTTTTTGACCATGTTGCGGACGGTCAGGTCTTCCACGGCGATCACTTGGTTCTCGCGAACAAGCCGTGTCGTGACCTTGTGCAGGTGATCCCTCCTGCGATCGGCGATCCGGGCGTAGGCGCGGCCCACCTTCAGCCGGGCTTTGGCCCGGTTGCTCGACCCTTTCTCCTTGCGGGCCAGGGCCCGCTGAGCCTTGGCCAGCTTGCGCCGGTCCCGGCGTTCGTGCCGCGGGTTGACGATCTTCTCCCCGGTGGAGAGCGTCGCCAGGGCGGTGATGCCCGCGTCCACACCCACGCGCTGCTCGACCGGAGGCAGTGGACTGATCTTCTCCTCCACGAGGAGGGAAACGAACCAGCGCCCGGCCGCGTCCCTCGACACCGTGACCGTGGACGGCTGCGCACCTTCCGGAAGGGGACGCGACCACACGATCGCCAGCGGCGCGTCCATCTTCGCCAACGTCAACCGGCCCTCTCGCCAGCGGAACGCCGAGCGGGTGTACTCCGCCGACGCTCGCGCCTTCTTCTTGCTCTTGAAGGTCGGGTACTTGGCCCGCTTGGCGAAGAAGTTCGCGAACGCCGCTTGCAGATGCCGCAGTGCCTGCTGCAATGGCACCGACGACACCTCGGACAGGAAATCGTATTCTGCGCTGCGCTTCCAGGCCGTCAGGGCCGCGGAGGACTCCACGTAGGAGACGCGACGTCCGTGCAGTGTGTAGGCGCGGGTGCGTTCTTCCAGGGCTTTGTTGTAGACGAGGCGGACGCAGCCGAAGGTGCGGGCAAGCTCTTGGGCCTGCTCGGGGGTCGGGTAGAAGCGGTACTTGTACGCCCGCTTCACGATCTGCGCCACGTCTCACATTTTGCCGGAGGATCAGCTAAGCGTCGTGCGTTTGTTCGATCCTGCGGCACCGTGCCGCGTTTCCTCCCCGCCCACAAGGACGGGGTCTCCACGCTCAAGGAAATTCGATGAGGAGGCCGGTCCGAGCCGCCCATCTTGCCGCGGACCCGTCGGCGCGGGCCGGTGGCGCTCACTACGCGTGCCGATGTTCCCCTGGCAGGGACCGCCCGCCGTCCGGAACGCCGATGTCGAAGACGCTCATCAGCTGGGCCAGGGTGCGGTAATACCCGACCAACACGGTCAGGTCGATCAGTTGCCGGTCGGAGAGCACGGCCGAGGCCGCAGCGAACTCTTCGTCGGTCACCGTGCTGGAGTTCAGCAGGTTTGCGACGAAAGCGGCACTCGCGGCCTCGATCGGATCCTCACTGCGGAAACAGCCCGAGGCAAGGTCGGTGATCTCCGCATCGGTGAGGCCTACCGCGCGGGCGACCCGCTCGTGGGCCCACCACTCGAACTCGCTGCCGACGGCGTGTGCCACCTGCAGAATCGCCATCTCGCGGACCCGAGCCGACAGGGCGGTGCGGAACCGGATGGTCGCGCCGAGTTCCTGCAGCGGCGCGCCGACGTCCGGCGCGTGCAGCATCACGCCGAAGGGGCCGTTGAGCGAGCCGTCCTCGGCGGTGAGCGGGAAGTGCTGGACACCTTTGGCCCGGTCGCCAGCTGCGATGCGGTCGTAGAGCGCGCGCTGAGCCTCGTCGAGGTCGCCCGGCGTGAGCTGCGGCAGGCGCTCTTTCGCTGGGTTCATGGTCGCTAACGCTTTCAGTGACGTGAACCATGGTCAAGCTCGGCCCTGGCCTGCCGTCCCGCCCGCGTCAGGCGGCGGTCAGAGCGTGCCGAGGGCGGTGGCGAAGTAGTCGAGCGAGGCGTCCACCTCGCGGAGGGACGGGGTGCGGTTGAGGTGCCCGTGTGGCATTCCGCGTGCCAGGAACGTGCTCACCGTGACGCCGGCTTCGCATAGCTGGCGTTGGAGGAGTTCGCCGGACGCTCGGAGGTCGTCGTACTCGGACAGCAGGATGTGGGTGGCCGGCAGGCCGTCAAGGCGGGCGGCGCCGGGGAGCGCGTCGGGCGGCAGGTCGCTGATCCGGCCCACGTAGTTGCGGACCATGCCTTCGATCGCCGCCGTGGGGAAACGCATGAACGGGGGCAACGCGGCCATCTCGGCGGTGGTCGCGTCGTCGAGGGCAGGGTTGGGGTAGTGCGTGAAGGGATAGGCCAGGAGGAGCAGGTCGACGGCCCCCCGGTCGCGATCGCCATCACCGCCCCGGTCCTGAGCCCGGTCCCGGGCACGGTCGCGGTCCCGGTCCATGGCACGGTCGCGGGCGCGGTCGTGGGCGCGGTCCCGGGCACGGTCGCGGGCGCGCAGGGCGGTCGCGAGGGCGAGGGCCGCTCCCGCGCTGGCGCCGCCTAGCGCGGCGCGCCGACCTGGCACGGCCTCCGCCGTGAGCCAGTGCCAGGCCGCGTCGACGTCGTCCAGCGGTACGGGGTAACGCACCCCGTTCCGGGCCAGCCGGTAGCCGACCGAGGCGACGAAGGCGCCGGCCCGGGCGGCCAGTTCGGCGCTCACGACGTGGGCCTCGGGCATCTCCAGGTCGCCGCCGGAAAAGCCGCCGCCATGCGCCCATAGCAGGGCGACGGTCGCAGACGTGTCGCGCGGCCGGTACGTGCGGATGGGGATGTCGCCGTGCGGGCCGGCGATCAAGAGATCCTCGACCACCACATCCGGGGGCAGGGTCCACTCCGCCGGATCCCGCAGGTAGTCGGTCATCTTCTGCTGGGCCGCCGGGTCGGTCGCAAGGTCCTCCCGGGACAGGCCACGTACCAAAGCCAGCTTGTCGGCGAGGTAGGGGTCGAACGGCATGGCCCCTCTTCTATCGTGCGCCGGAATCAGGCTCGCGTGCGGGGTGGGCCGGGATTCCCAGCGGCATGATCACGTAGTCTACGAGGCGCCGGGTCAGCTCGCCCCTGTCGCGCGCCCGCTCGAACACGCTCGTCACAGCCGCACGTCGCGAGGCGATGAAGTGCTCCTCCATCGCGGTGGCGAGGAGGGGGGTGCGGCGCAGCTCGCCCAGCAGGCCGACGATGACGTCCCCGAACTCGGCGAGCTCGTGCACTATCACCGCGCGTACGCGTCCTGGGAGACCGTCATGCCGGGCGGGATCGCGCCGAACAGCCGCAGGCGGCCGGCTTCCACCGGCCAGCGGACCGCCAGACGCTCCTCGGCGCCGTCCGGCCCGCGCAGGACGGCGGCGGCGCCGTCCCAGGACAGCAGCTCGGTGTTCCATTCCAGGGCGTGGCCGCGGTCGGCCAGGCCCTCGACGAGCAGCCGCTCGGTACGGTCCTGGCTCAGGGCGAGTGGCGTGGCCGCGGGACCGGCCGCCGGCGGGAACTCAGCGGCCTTGCGCCCCCGCTCGTAGACCTCGGCGGCCAGGACCGGCACGCCCCGCGCCACCGAGCATGGCGCCACGCAGGCCGCCGAGATGGCCCATTGACGTTCCGCCCCCCACATACGTACGCTTTTCCGTAATTCCGGAAAGATGAGAGGTGTGCAGTGGAGGAGCGTCTGGCCGCGCTGGAGCGGCGGATGGATCAACTGGAGCAGCAGGGGGCGGCGTCCGCCGGCACGCCCGCCCTCGGGCGGCGGGGCGTGGGGTCGGCGGCGCTGGACCTGGTGCACCACTATCGGAACCAGGCCGCGGAAGGCGGCACGGGGGGCACGGTGGCGTACGGCGGGGCGGCGTTCGTCTGCGGGTTCGAGTTCCTGTGGACCGGCGAGCACCAGGTCGACGACCTGATGGCGGCCGACTGGACGGCCGCGGCGGCGACTCTGGAGTCGATGGGCAGCCCGGCCAGGCTGGCGCTGCTCGCGGCGCTCGCCGGCGGGCCGCGCGGGCGGGCCGAGCTGCAGGAAGCGCTGGGCGGCGAGAGCTCGACCGGGCACCTGTACCACCACCTGCGCGAGCTGCAGCGGGGCGGGTTGATCCGGCAGCCGCGGCGCGGCACGTACGAGATCGTGGGGCGGGCCCTCATCCCGCTCCTCGCCATCCTGGCCGCCGCCCTCGACGTCGGCCCCGGCTCGCCGGGGGTCGACGACCCCGCCCCACCGTCCGAGACGGAGCCGGAATGATCACGCCACGGCACCGCGCGGCGTGGCGGGCCTGGCGATCGGGAGACGTGGACGAGGCCGCCCGCCTGGCGCGACCGCACCGTGGTGCCGAGCGGTTACTCGTCCTGGCCGACCTGGTGCGCGGGCGGTTCGAGCAGGGGCTGGCCCGTTACCAGGCGCTCCGGCGCCCGCCGCGTGCGCTGGACGTGCCGGTGGCGCACGCCTGGGTGCACCTGGACCAGGTGGACAAGGCGTGCGAGCACTTACGCCGCCGGCGCCGCCGCCTTCCGCCCGGTCTGGCGCTGCGGCGCGACCACCCGATGACGGTCAAGGCGGACGGGCCCGTCAAGCTGCCGTTCGCCGACCATCCGCTGGCGCCGTACCTGCCGGCCGTCGAGGGCACGCTGAACGGGCGCCACACGCTCATCCACCTGGACACCGGAGGCGCGTTCCTGGTGATGGGCCTGGAGCGGGCGGCGGCGGTGGGCCTCGAGGCCGTGCCGGCCGGCCGCCGCTTCCACGGCGTCACCCGCACACCGGTCCGCACCGGCCTCGTCCGGGAGCTGGACCTCGGGGGCGCGGCGCTGACGAACGTGCCGGTGGACGTCCTCCCCACGCTGACCGGCCCCCAGGACATCGTGATCATGGGCACCTGCCTGCTGCGGCGCTTTCTGGCCACCATCGACGTTCCGGCCGGTCATCTCCTCCTGGCCCCGCGCGGGCACCACCCTCCGCCGGACGGCGTCCGGGTGCCGTTCTGCCTCTGGGCCGACCACTACATGTTCGCGAAGGGCGGCCACGGCCCGCGCGATCTCACCTTCTTCGTCGACTCCGGCCTGGTGCACCTGATCGAGGACGACGGCAGGATCAGGCAGGCGGCCGTGCTGGCGACCAGGTCCCAGTACCGCACCTGGGGCATCCCCCGTGCCGATCTCGCGGCCACTCACCTCACGGCACCGCACCCGCTGCGCCTCGGACCGCTGGAGCAGCCGGCGCACCTTCTGTCCGTGGCGCCGGGCAGGACAGCGCCGTGGTCCGACTTCGGCGGCGTCAGGATCGACGGGCTGATCTCGCAGGCCTTCCTCTCCGAGTACGCCTGGACGCTGGACTTCGACCGCCAGGAATACACTTTTCAATAGCTCCGGTCGAACTCTTTTTCGAGTACGCTTGACGACCATGTCACGCCCCCTGACGCTCAGCCTGGAGTCCGCCAGGCGGCTGGCCCTGACCTGCCAGCATCTGGCCGGTCCCCGCCCAGGCAACGACCTCGACGGCTTGCGGCAGGTGCTGCGGACGTTGCGGTGCCTGCAGCTCGACCCGGTCAACGTGGTGGCACGCAGTCATCTGCTGGTGCTCTGGAGCAGGGTCGGCGGCTACGATCCGGCCGACGTGGACGTGCTGCTGTGGCACGAGCGGTGGTTGTTCGAGTATTGGGCGCACGCCGCGTCGATCGTGCTGGCCGAGGACTACCCGATCCACCAGGTCACCATGCGCGTCTATCCGGGGGGCGAGTCCGGCTACGCGCGGCAGGTCCGCGACTGGCTGGCGGCGAACGCCGCGTTACGGCAGCACGTGCTCGACCGGCTGCGGGAGAAGGGTCCGCTGCCGGTCGGCGGGTTCGACGACCTGGCGGCGGTGGCGTGGCGGTCGAGCGGGTGGACCAACGGGCGCAACGTCGAGCGGATGCTGGACTTCCTGTGGTTCCAGGGCCACGTCATGGTGGCGGGCCGGCAGGGGCGTACGCGTCTGTGGGACCTGCCCGAGCGCCGGCTTCCCGAGTGGGCCGAGACGGAGCCGCTGCCGCGGGAGGAGGCGGTGACGCGGGCGGCCGAGCACGCGCTGCGCGCGCTCGGCGTGGCCCGCGCGGCCGACGTCGAGCGGCACTTCATCCGCGACCGCTACCCCGGCCTCACCGAGGTGCTGGCCGGGCTGGAGGCGTCGGGCCGGGTGCTGCCGGCCGAGGTCGAGGGCGGCGCCGAGCGGTGGTACGTGCATCGTGACGTGCTCGGGCTGCTGGAGCGGGCCTGGGAGCCGCGCACCACGCTGTTGTCGCCGTTCGACAACCTCATCTGCGACCGGGAGCGGACCGAGCGCCTGTGGGGGTTCACGTTCCGGACGGAGATGTACGTGCCCAAGGCCAAGCGGCAGTACGGGCACTACATCATGCCGATCCTGCACGGCGACCGGCTGGCCGGCAGGCTGGTGCCGCGCCTGGACCGGCGCCGGGCGCGGCTGGAGATCGAGGGATTGTTCCCCGAGCCGGGCACGCCCGCGGGCGCGGCGACCGCCGTCGGCCGGGCGGTCGCCGAGCTGGCCGCGTTCGCCGGGGCCCGCGAGATCGCCTGCGGGGACAAGGTGCCTGAGCCGTGGCGGGCCGCCCTGTCCCCGTGACGCGCTCAGTCTCCTTGCTTGTGCGTGGCCCAGTACTCGTCGGCGGCCGCCTGGATGTCAGCGAGCACCTTCTCGTAGGTGTCGGGCTTGGCGACGAAGCCGCTGAAGCCGTCGAGCGCGGCGGTGAGCACGGGCGGCGGCGTGGCCTCGAAATATCGGTTGACCAGGCGGTATTCTCCGCTGCCCGCCGCCTTGCCGACCTCCGCGATGGCTTGGTCGGCCATGGCGACCTTGGGGTTGGCCGAGACGTCTCCCCTGGCGGTGGCCCACTTCTCCTGCGCGCCGGCCCCCACCCACCACTTGAGGTACTTCATGCTGGCCTCGGGGTCGGGCGCCTTGGCCAGTGAGCAGAGCGGGCCGCTCTCGAAGATCATCGAGGTCTTGGGGAGCGCGGCGTTGACGTTCGGGATCACGAAGAAGCCGTAGTCGGCGCCCGCCTTCATGCCGCGCTGCGTCATGCTCGTGTTGAACCACGTCCCGAACGACACCATCGCCGCCTTGCCGGTCTTGAGCACGTCGCCCGGGTCCGTCTTGTCGCCGGGGTTGTTGAAGTAGCCGGCGTCGATCATCGACTTCCAGCGTTTCATCACCTCGACCACGCCGGGGTCGGTGTATTTGGCCTGGCCGGTGGAGAGGCGGTCGTACAGGTCGGGGTCGGTGCCGGCGAGGAGCTGCTCGAACCAGACGAAGGAGAACAGCACGGAGGTGTGGTAGAAGGCGGGGACACCCTTCTTCTTCAGTGTGTCGGCGATCCCGATCAGCTCGTCCCACGTCGCAGGCGGCTTCAGCCCGTGCTCGTCGAAGAGCTTCTTGTTGTAGAACATGCCCCAGTAGGCCGCGTTGAGCGGCACACAATACTGCTTGCCGCCAATGGTGTAGTAGGGGGCCAGGTCGGCGGACAGGTCGCCGTTCTTGATGGCCTCCTGCCAGATCGCGGTCGTCTCCGCCACCTGCTTCTGGGCGACGATCTCCGCCAGCCGCCCGCCCGTCGTCCAGGTGAACAGGTCGGGTTTCACATCGGTGCGGAAGGACGCCTTGATGAACGCCTGGTACGTCGGCTCGTCGGTGTAGCCGACCGACTTCATCGACAGGCCGATCTGCTGTTTGGACAGGACGCCCATCTCGTCGAAGTACTTGCTCCAGGCCCCCTTGTCGTTGTAGAGCTTCAGCTCGGTCTTGGCGGGCTGCTGCGCGGCGCTGTCGCCGCCGGAGCCGCAGCCGGCGAGTAAGAGGGAGGTGACGGCGGCGATGAGCAGTGGACGCGACCGGATCATGCCCGGCCCTCCTGTTTCACTTGTGGTCCTGCTGGCGGTGAGATGAATGAACTCGGCCCCGAGGCGAGTCATCTAATCACTTGATATCTTGGGTGTCCATAGCCGCCGGGACCACAGCCCGCCGCGTGGCCTCCCGGTAATCCCGCGGCGCCATGCCGTATTTCTGCTGGAAGAGCCGCCCGAAGTACGACTGCCCGGAGAACCCGCACCGCTGCGCGATCCTGCCGATGCCCTCGGTCGTCGTGGTCAGCAGCAGCGCGGCGTGCTCCAGCCGCCGCCTCGCCACGAACGCGACCGGCGTGCAGCCGTAGTGCGTACGCATCGAGCGGGCCAGATGCCCGGAGCTCACCGCGGCCAGCGCGAGCAGTCTGGGCAGCCCCTCGCGCAGGTTCTCCTCGCTGCTCATCGCGACGCAGGCCGACACCAGCCAGCCGGGCCGCCGGTCCACGGCCGTGCCGTCGGCGCGCTCCAGCATCGGCACGACCGCCGTCCAGAGCCGCACCAGGTCGAGCACGCGAGGCACGCCGGAACCGGCCCCCAGCACGCGGGCGAACTCGGCCGCGACCGGCCCGTCCAGGTCGGCACGGGCCGCCGGCGGCAGCTCGCGCCGGTCCCAGTCCACGGTGCCGGCCAGCCCGGCGAGGTCGGCGAAGGCCCGCCAGCGCTCGCTCGGGAAGGCGATGTTGACGAACCGCATGCCTCTGGCGGTCGTGGCCGCGAACTCATGCCGGTCGTGCGGCCGTACCAGCACCACGTCACCGGCCCGCAGCGGCATCTCGGTGTCGCCCACCCTCTGCGTGCCCTCCCCCGCCGTGACGAACACCAGCTCGTGGAAGTCGGCGTGGGTGTGCGGCTCGGGCCGGTCGCGGCGGCTGCCGCTCACCGGCACCAGGGCCGCGTGGTACGGCAACCCGGCCGCGAACTCGACCCACCGCAGGATGGTCGGCATGTCAGAAAATTAATAGTTATGGAGTGGCGAGTACTAGTAACTCGGGGCACGGAGACCGAAGAATCCGGATCGACGCCCTTCCCCCGCCGCCCCCGCAGAGGAGCACATGGTGATCACGGAAGTCGACCGGACCCTCCAGGACTACGACCGAGACGGCTACACGATCTTCCGGAACGTCATCGGCCGCGACCTGATCGCCGAGGCGAGCGAGCACGTCGCCTGGCTCCAGGCCAAGCATCCGGACCGGCTCGGGGAGGACCTGGCCACCGAACTGGTCGCCGGGGACCCGTTCTGGGTGCGGCTGGTGAGCGACGAACGGCTGCTGGACATCGCCGAGTTGTTCGTCGGGCCGGACATCGCGCTGTTCGCCTCGCACTACATCAGCAAGCCGCCGTTCTCCGGCATGCCGGTCCTGTGGCATCAGGACGGGGCGTACTGGCCGCTGGAGCCGATGCGGGTCGTCACGCTGTGGCTGGCGGTGGACGAGTCCAGGCCGGAGAACGGCTGCGTGCGGGTGATCCCCGGTTCGCACCAGGAGGACCTGCACGCGCTGCGGCAGCGCGACGACATCGACAACGTGCTCGGCTCGGAGAGCGCGGTGACGGTGGACGAGTCGAAGGCGGTGGACCTGGTGCTCTCGCCCGGCGACGTCGAGGTGCACCACCCGAACATCCTGCACGCCTCCAACGCCAACACCTCGCCCCGGCGCCGCTGCGGCCTGACGATCAGGTACATCCCGACGTCGACCCGGATCACCAGCGAGCAGCAGCCGTTCGTGTCGGCGCTGCTGCTGCGCGGCGCCCCGGGCGTGAACGTCTACCAGCCGTTCCCGAGGTACGTCGACGGCGAGCACATGCGGTTCGCCGACGCCGAGAAGTGGACCTGACCCGGCCAGGGCCGGTCAGGAGCGCCGCATCCACTGATGCCGAGGATGTTCCATTCCCAGTCAATCCCCAGAATTGGCCAGTACTCTCAGCCACCATGAAGTGGGAGTACCAGACGTGAAGATCCGGTACATGCTGCTGCACGCCTACGGCATGGGCGGCACCATCCGCACGGTGGTCAATCAGGCCGGTGCGATGGCCGAAGCCGGTCACGACGTCGAGATCGTCAGCTTGGTGCGGCGCCGCACCAAGCCCCAGTTCGCCATCGACCCGCGGGTGCGCCTGTCGGCGCTGGTGGACCAGCGCGACGGGGTCGCGGCCGACTCGCTGGCGCGCAAGGTGTGGCGGCGAGCCCGCGGCAAGATCGTCCCGTACGGGGAGTTCGCCGCCGAATACTTCACGGAACGGGTGGAGGCCGCGGCCATGGACTACGTGTCCGAGCTGCGTGACGGCATCCTGGTCACCACCCGCCCGGCGTTGAACCTCATCTCCGCCCGCCGCGCGTCCGGCAAGGTCATCCGGGTGGCGCAGGAGCACATGAACCTGGCCGCCTACCATCCGGCCGTCCGCGAGCAGATCGCCCGCCACTACGGCGCCTTCGACGCGATCGCGGTGCTGACCGAGACCAGCCGGGCCGAGTACCGGGCGCTGCTGAACCGCACGCCGATCGTGCGCATCCCGAACGCCGTGCACATGGAGCACCGCAAGCACTCCGACCACGACAACCCCATCGTGATCGCGGTCGGCCGGCTCGTGCCGCAGAAGGGCTTCGACATGCTCATCCCGGCGTTCGCGGAGGTCGCGGACGCCTACCCGGAGTGGACGGTGCGGATCTTCGGCACGGGGCCGTCGCAGCAGCGCCTGCAGGAGCGGATCGACGAGCACGGGATGGGCGGGCGGATCCGGCTCATGGGCCGCACCGACCGCATTCACGAGGAGCTGGCCAAAGCCTCGATCTACGCCCTCAGCTCGCGGATCGAGGGGCTGCCGATGGCGATGATCGAGGCGATGGGCCATGCCCTGCCGATCGTCGCCTTCGACTGCCCGACGGGGCCCGCGGACGTGCTGACGCCCGGCCAGGACGGGGTGCTGGTGCCGCCCCGCGACGTCGAGAAGCTGGGCGAGGCCCTCGCCCGGCTGATGGGCGACCGCGAGCTGCGTGCGCGCCTGGGGGCGGCCGCGGCGGAGACGGCGCACGCCTACACGCCGAACGTCGTGATGCCGCTGTGGGAGGAGCTGTTCACCGCGCTGGCCGGCGGCCGGCCGATCCCCGCGAGCCTCACCGGAAGTCCGTGAGGATCGGCGCCAGAGCCTTCGGCTCGCCGGCACGTCCGCGCCCGGCACCGCCAAGACCCGTGCGATCCATGCGCTCCCAGCCGCCTGCCTGAGAGCCGCCACCACCTTCTCGAAGTCGTCAAATCCCGGACTCGGGCAGTATGGCGCGGGCCGAACAGGAAAGGGGCGTGTAGAGGAGACCTGCGGGCAGCAAGGAGACGTGATGGTTTCGTCACAGAGTGTGTTCCGTCGCAAACCGGTCGAGCAGATCGCGGAGGAGCACGAGGGCGAGCTGTCCCGGACGCTCGGGTTGTGGCAGCTCACCGCGATCGGCATCGGCGGCATCATCGGCGCGGGCATCTTCGCCCTGGCCGGAGCGGTGGCCAACCAGACGGCGGGGCCGGCCGTGCTCGTGTCGTTCCTGCTGGCCGGGGTGGCCAGCGCGGCGGCGGCCTTCTCGTACGCCGAGTTCGCCGGCATGATCCCGAAGGCGGGGTCCGCCTACACCTACGGCTACGCGGTGCTCGGCGAGCTCGTGGGCTGGTTCATCGGCTGGGACCTGCTGCTGGAGTACACGGCCATCGTCGCCGTCGTCGGCATCGGCATATCCGGATATTTCGGCTTCCTGGTGCAGCAGCTGGGGATCACCCTCCCGTCCTGGATGCTCGGCGCGCCGGGCACCGGTGACGGGCACGTGGTGGACCTGTTCGCGGTGGTGTTGTGCCTGCTGATCGCCTACCTGCTCAACCTGGGCATCCGGGCGGCCGCCAGGTTCGAGACGTCCGTGGTCGCCATCAAGGTGGCCGTCGTGCTGCTGGTGATCGTGGTCGGGTTCTTCTACATCACCCCGGCCAACTACACGCCGTTCTTCCCCTTCGGGATCAGCGGGGCCATCACCGGCGCGGCCACCGTGTTCTTCGCCGTCTTCGGCTATGACGCGATGAGCACCGCCGCCGAGGAGTCCAAGGACGCCCGGCGGCACATGCCCAAGGCCATCGTCTACTCCCTGGCCATCTCCATGGTCCTGTACGTGCTCGCCACACTCGTGCTCACCGGCATGCAGAACTACCGGGAGATCGACCCGGAGAGCGGGTTCTCCTCAGCGTTCGCCTCCGTCGGGCTGTCCGGGCTGGCCAGTGTGATCGCCGCGGGCGCCATCATCGGCATCCTGACCGTCATGTTCACGTTCATGCTGGGCGTCACCCGGGTGTGGTTCGCCATGAGCAGGGACGGGCTCCTGCCCCAGTGGTTCGCCCGCCTGCACCCGGTGCGGCGCGTGCCCACGCGCGTCACCTGGATCGTGGGCATCGCCTCCGCGCTGATCGCGGGGTTCCTGCCCATCCGGGAGGCGGCCGAGCTGACCAACATCGGCATCCTGCTGGCCTTCGTGGTGGTGTGCGCGGCCGTCATCGTGCTCCGCTACCGCCGCCCCGACCTGCACCGGGAGTTCCGGACGCCCGGCATGCCGGTGGTGCCGGCCATCGGCGTGCTGTTCTCCCTCTGGCTGATCACCTTCCTGGACCCGACGACCTGGCTGCGCTTCGCCATCTGGTTCGCGCTCGGGCTGATCATCTACTTCGCGTACAGCCGCCGGCATTCCGCGCTCAACACCTGACCTCGGCCAGGGTTTTACCAAGGATCGAAAATCACATAAGGGTCCGGACATAACCTGAGGTTGTGGGGGCTCGGCACAAGGGGCATGGTGACCCGGGCGCCTGAGTCGTTGGAGCAATCATGACCATGGCCGCGCCGAACGTCTCGAGCTGTCTGCCGTCGGAGCTCAACACCTTCGTGGGCCGCCGGCACGAAATAGCCGAGGTCAAGCGGCTGCTGTCCGAGGCAAGGCTGGTGACGCTGGTCGGCGTGGGCGGCGTCGGCAAGTCCCGGCTCGCGCTGCGCGTCGGGTCCGACCTGCGGCGTTCCTTCCACGCGGGTGTGTGGCTGGTCGAGCTCGCCGCGCTGGAGAGCCCCGAGCTGCTCGTCTCCTCCGTCCTGGAGACCCTGGGGATCCAGGACCGTTCCGTACGATCCCCGATCGAGGTGCTCATCGAACACCTGCGTGACAAGGACATGCTGGTGCTCCTGGACAACTGCGAGCACCTGCTGGACGAGTGCGCGGCCATGGTGGAGACCCTGATGCGCTCCGCCCCCGGCCTGCGGATCCTGGCCACCAGCCGGCAGGCGCTCGGCGTCGAGGGCGAGCGGTCGATGCCGGTGCCGCCGATGTCGGTGCCCGACGCCGACGGGATGGCGCCGTCGGCCGAGGCGATGGGGCGTTCCGACGCGGTGCGGCTGTTCATCGAGCGGGCGAAGGCCGTACTGCCCGGCTTCGAGATCACCGACGCCAACAGGGACAGCGTGGCGTGGATCTGCCGGCGGCTGGACGGCATGCCGCTGGCGATCGAGCTGGCCGCCGTGCGGCTGCGGGCGATCTCCGTACAGCAGCTGCTGGCCCGGCTGGACGACCGCTTCCGGCTGCTCACGACGGGGTCGCGGACCGCGATGCCGCGCCAGCAGACGCTGCGGGCGCTGATCGACTGGAGCTACACCCTCTGCACCGATCAGGAGCGGCTGCTCTGGAGCCGGCTCTCGGTGTTCTCCGGTGGCCTGGACCTGGAGGCGGCCGAGCACGTCTGCGCCGGGCCCGGCATCGACCCCGAAGAGATCATCGACCTGGTGAACGGCCTGGTGGACAAGTCCGTGCTGGCCCGCGAGGAGCAGCAGACCGGCGTGCGGTACCGGCTGCTGGAGACGATCCGCCAGTACGGCCGCGAGCGGTTGCGGGAGTCGGGCGAGGAGGCGGAGCTGAAGGCCCGCCACCGCGACTGGTACGGGGCCCTCGCCGCCCGCGCGCAGCAGGCGTGGTTCGGACCGGACCAGGTGGACTGTTTCGCCCGGCTGCGCGCCGAGCACGGCAACCTCCGCACGGCCCTGGACTACTGCCTCACCACGCCAGGCGAGGCGGAGACCGGCCAGGTCATCGCCACGGCGCTGCGGTTCTACTGGATCGCGGCCGGCGCACTGCGCGAGGGACGCAGCTGGCTCGATCGCCTGCTGGCGGCCGAGCCCGCGCCCACCCTCACACGCGCCAGAGCCCTGCTGGTCAACGCCAGGCTCGCGGTCCTGCAGAGCGACTTCGAGGTGGGGGCGGCGATGCTGCGGGAATCGCAGGATCTGGGCCGCCGGCACGCGGACGCGGTGGTCCTCGCCGGCGCCGACTACGTCTGCGGCCTGGCCGCCCTGATCCAGCAAGACCCGGCCGAGGCCGTGGCCCTGCTCAGCGAGGCGGTCGAGAACCACCGCGCCGCGGGCGACCAGATGGGCGTCGTCAACGCGCTGATGTACCTCGCCACCGCGCACTCGCTGCTGGGCCACGCCGAGCAGGCCGCGAGCCTGTACAAGGAGTGCCTGACGATCTGCGAGGCCCAGCTCGAGCACTGGTTCAGGTCGTACACGCTGTGGATGTTCGGGATCGAGACGTGGAAGCAGGGCGACACGGCGCGGGCCGTCGAGATGGAGCGCGAGGCCATCCGGCTCAAGCAACCCTTCGACGACCGCCTCGGCATCGCCCTGTGCATGGAGGCGCTGGCCTGGATGGCCGCCGCCGACGGGACCGAGCGGGCCGCGGTGCTGCTCGGAGCCTCGCAGGAGAGCTGGCGCTCGTTCGGCGGGCCGCTGTTCGGTTACCTCGCCGGCTACCACGACACCGCCGAGACGGTGGCGCGCGATCACCTTGGCGCGCAGGCCTTCGACGCGGCCTTCCACAAGGGCACCGAGATGAACCCCGCCGAGGCGCTCGCGTACGCCATGGGCCGCGGCGCGCCGCGTGCCAAACAGTCGCGCGACACCTCACCGCTGACCAGGCGCGAGCGGGAGATCGCCGCGCTCGTCGCGCAGGGCATGAGCAACAAGGAGATCGCGGCCTCCCTGGTGATCGCGCAGCGTACCGCCGAGGCGCACGTGGAGCACATCCTGTGCAAGCTCGGGTTCACCTCGCGGACCCAGATCGCCGCCTGGGTCGGCGAGCAGCAGGGGGACTCGTCATGACCACTGCCCAGCCGTCGGATAGATCCGCCTTCGTCGGACGCAGGCGTGAGCTTTCCGAATGCAGGCGCATGCTCAGCACCGGCCGGCTGCTCACCCTGACCGGCCCGGGCGGTGTCGGCAAGACCCGGCTGGCGCTCAGGCTCGCCGAGACCGTGCGGGACAGGTTCCGTGACGGTGTGGAGGTCGTCGAGCTGGCCGCGCTGGAGACCGGCGACCTGCTGGAGCCGACGGTCGCCGCGACGCTGGGGCTGCGCGACGCGGGCCCCGACACCGCGACGGTGCTGGTGGACTACCTGTCGAGCCGGCGGATGTTGCTGGTGCTGGACAACTGCGAGCATGTGCACGAGGTCTGCGCCCGCCTCGTGGACCGGCTGCTGCGGGCCGCTCCCCGGCTGCGGATCCTGGTGACCAGCAGGCGGACCCTGGGCGTGTACGGCGAGCAGGTCCTGGCCGTGCCCACGCTGCCGGTGCCCGAGCCGGGGCACGGCCTGCGGGAGACCGCCCGCCACGACGCCGTCCGCCTGTTCGTGGAGCGTGCGGCGAGGATCCTGCCCGGCTTCTCGTTGCACGCGGGGAACAAGGCGTGCGTGGCGCGGCTGGCCCGGCGGCTGGAGGGCATCCCCCTGGCGATCGAGCTGGCCGCGGCCCGCCTGCGCACGTCGTCGCTCGAGGACCTGGCCCGCGAGCTCGACGAGCGGCTGGACGTGCTGGCGGCCGACGCCCCGGCCGTGCTGCCGCGCCATCGCACGCTGCGCGCCACCATGGACTGGAGCTTCGGCCTGTGCTCGGCCGGCGAGCGGCGGTTGTGGTCGCGGCTGTCGATGTTCCCCGGCGGGGTCGATCTGCACACCGCCGAGTCGGTGTGCGCCGGCGACGGCATCGACGACATGGAGGTGCTCGACCTGCTGGCCGGGTTGGTGGACAAGTCGGTCGTGGCCGGCGAGCTGCGGGAGGGCGGGCTCAGGTACCGCATGCTGGAGAGTCTGCGCGCGTACGGGAACGAGCGGCTGCCCTCCCCCGACCGGCGGCTCCTGCGCGCCAGGTACGTCCGGCACTATCGGGACCTGGCGGAGCGGCACCGGCTCGACCGGCTGGTTCCCGACCAGCTCGAACGCTATCGGCTGCTGCATGGGGAGCTGCCCAACGTCCGGGCGGCGCTCGACGCGTGCATGGGCGAGCCCGCGCTCGCACCCCTGGGGCTGGGCACCGCATCGGCCATGTGGTGCTACTGGCTGCTGGCCGGCTCGCTCACCGAGGGCCGCTACTGGCTGGAACGCGGCCTGCGGGTGGTGCCGGACGACACCGGCGCGCGGGGCCATGCCTTGTGGGCGTACGGCCTGCTCGCGCTGCGCCAGGGCGACGTGGCGGCGGCCGCGCCGCGGCTCGGGGAATGCCACGTCCTCGCATGTCAAGCCGGGAACGAGCGAATCCTGCCGCGCGCGCTCATGGCCGAGGGCGTGGCCGCGTTCTCCACCGGCGACCGCGGCCACGGACTCGAGTTGCTGCGCGAGTCCCTGGAGCTCCACCGGGCCATGGACGACGTGGACGGCGTGCTGTACAGCCTGTACTTCGGCGCCGCGTACGGCTCGAGCGAGGACCCCCGCCAGGCCGCCGAGTTCGCCGAGGAGCTGCTGGACCTGTGCGAGCGGCACCACGCGCTGGTCTCCCGCGCCTACGCCCAGATGTCGCTCGGCGTCGCGCGGTGGAACCTGGGCGACTGCTCGCGGGCGGAGGCGCTGGTGACGGCGGCCATCGAGTTCGCCGGTGAGATCGGCGACAAGTGGTGCCTCACCCAATGCCTGGAGGTGCTGGCGTGGGTGGCGTGCGTGCACGGGGATCACGAGCGGTCGGCGGAGCTGCTGGGCGCGGCACATGTGATGTGGCGGGCCGTGGGCGCCGCGCCGGAGCGGCTGAGCTACCACGCGGGCTGGCACGAGAACTGCGCGGAGCAGACCCGCCGGGCGCTGGGCGGGCGGGCGTTCGCGGAGGCCTTCCGCGCCGGGGAGCGGCTCGGCCTGGACCGGGCCGTCGCCTACGCGACCGGCCGCCGCTGAGGCTGCCTCCATGATCCACGCGACCGGCCGCGGCCGAGGCTCCCGGCGATCGCGCGGCCGGACCGCTGCGGGGGCGATCACAAGGGTCCGGGTCTCGTACGATGATGGGGTGCGCGGCCTTCTCCGCTCCTTATGGAACGAGCCACGTCCCCCCGACGCCCCACGGCGCGTGTGGCGGGACTGGGCGCTCGTGGGGGTGCTCGTGCCGGTCGCGGTGCTCGAAGGAATCCTGCGGCCGGACCTTCCGTGGCGGGCCGTCTCGGTCGTCGTCACCGCCGGGCTGGTGTTCACCTTGTTGTGGCGGCGCACCAGGCCGCTGCTCATGGTCCTGATCGTCTTCGCCGTCACGAGCCTGGCGCCGTTGTTCGCGGGCGGCGCCACCGTCGAGACGTACACGCTGGCCTACGTGCTGGTGGTGCTGTACGCGTTGTTCCGCTGGGGGTCGGGGCGCGAGGTTGCGATCGGGTTCGCGACCATGGTGGCGTCGGTCTCCCTCTCGGTCGCCGCCGGCCGCATCGGATCCGCCGACGTGGTGGGCGCGTTCGCCGTGATGTTCTCGGCCTTCGCGCTGGGCATGGCCGCCCGGTTCCGGGCGCGGGCCAGGATGCGCGAGTTCGACCAGGTCAAGCTGCTCGAACGCGAGCAGCTGGCCCGCGACCTGCACGACACGGTCGCCCATCACGTCTCGGCCATGGCCATCCGCGCGCAGGCGGGCCTGGCGACGTCGGCGGCGGACCCGGGCGCCGCGGCCGACGCGCTGCGGGTGATCGAGGCCGAGGCGTCGCGCACGCTGGCCGAGATGCGGGCCATGGTCCGCGTCCTGCGCAGGAACGAGCCCGCGGAGCTGGCGCCGGGCAAGCACATCGCCGATCTCGAGCAGCTGGCCGGCCAGGCCCGTGTCGGCCCGTCCGTCGACGTGGAGCTCCGCGGCGACCTCGACGGCCTTCCGCCGTCGGTCGGGGCCGCGATCTACCGCATCGCCCAGGAGTCGGTCACCAACGCCAGGCGGCACGCCAGGCACGCCACGCGCATCGAGGTGAGCGTGGCCGCGGACGACACGTCGGTGCGCCTGCGCGTGAGCGACGACGGCGACAGCAGCGCCTCCCGGACGATCTCGTCGGCGGGATACGGGCTCATCGGCATGATCGAACGCGCCGGCCTGCTCGGCGGCACCTGCGAGGCGGGCCCGAACCCGGGCCGGGGCTGGACCGTGACGGCCGTGCTGCCGCGCGCTGGGGCGGTGACATGAGCATGCGGGACAAGAGCATCGGCGACAAGAGCATCGGCGACAACAACATCCGCGACAACAACATCCGCGACAACAACATCCGCGACAACAACATCCGCGACAAGAACATCACGGTGGTCGTCGCCGACGACCAGGAGATCGCCCGCACCGGCCTCAGGATGATCCTGGACGCGCAGCCCGACATCGAGGTCGTCGGCGAGGCCGGCGACGGGCGGCGGGCCGTCGAGCTCGCCCGGCGGCTGCGCCCCGACGTGTGCCTGTTCGACATCCGCATGCCGCGCCTGGACGGCATCGAGGCCACCCGCCTGCTGGCCGGCCCGGACGTCGGCGACCCGCTCGCGGTCGTCGTCATCACCACGTTCGACCTCGACGAGTACGTCTACGCCGCGCTGCGTGCGGGCGCCAGGGGCTTCCTGCTCAAGGACGCGGGCCCGGAGCTGCTCGGCCAGGCCATCCGGGCGGCCGCGGGCGGCGACGCGCTCATCGCGCCCAGCATCACGGCGCGGCTGCTCGGCGCGTTCGCCGGCGTCGGTCCTGCCGCGCCGCCCGCGCAGCCCATCGAGGCGCTCACGGACCGGGAGGAGCAGATCCTGCTCACCGTGGCACGCGGGCGGACCAACAGCGAGATAGCCGCCGAGCTGCACATCTCGCTCAGCACGGTCAAGAGCCACATCGCCAGCCTCATGACGAAGCTGGCGGTGCGTAACCGCGTCGAGATCGCGATGTGGGCGTACGAGACCAAGCGCGTCAAGCGCTGACCCTGGCCCGCCGCCTGCGGATGACCCATTCGGCGACGGCCAGGTTGATCGCCCAGCCGGCGCCCAAGACCAGCGCGCGGGTGACCTCGTCCTGCGCGCCGTCGTGCACGGCGAGCCAGGCGGCTTGGGTGAACGCCTGCGTGCCCGCGCCCATGCCGAGCGCGTAGGCCCGGGTCATCCAGGCGCGGTGCCGGGCGATGTCGCGCCGCAGGATCGAGCGCAGGCCGAGCACGAGCGAGACCGCCATGGCCGTGCCGACCACGAGCCGGAAGGCCGCCAGCAGGTCGCCGTCGCCGGGCGGCCGGTCCAGGAACAGGGTCATCCACAGGCCGGAGAGCGCCACGACGAGCCCGGCCGGGATCAGGATCCGCCCCGCGGGACGGTGCCAGCGCCGCCGGCGGCCGAACTGGAACGCCCCCAGGACGCTGTACAGCATGGCCGCGGCGATGTGCAGCACCACCGGCAGGGGCATGGCGGCGAAGCGCGCGTTCGCGGGCATGACGTCCGCGCCGCCGGTCAGCTCGGTCAGCCGGAGGGCGCCGGCGAGCACGGGAACGAAGCCGAGGGCGATGAGACCGGCGGGGATGAGCCATCCCGCCCTGGCGCCGGTGGACTGACGCCTTGGCCTGGCGCTGCTCTCGGGGCCTGTCCCGGTCCCGTTGGTCTCGAGCGTCATGCGTCGATCGTGGCCGCCGGGGCGGTCCCGGCTCATCGGCGGAAGGGCCCGTTCCTGGTCGGCCTATGAGCCATCGCAAGGTCGTACTTTCGGCTGTTGGCCGGCGGGCGGGCCTTGACCACACTGGCGTTCATCCACTCACGGAGGAGAACTGTGATGAAGGCTTACGTCCTACACTCGTACGGCCCGCCCGCCGCGCTCCAGCTCGTGGACGTCGACCGGCCCGAGCCCGGCCCCGGCGAGGTGCTGGTGCGGGTGCGCGCCACGTCCGTCCAGCCCTACGACTGGCATGGGATGCGCGGGGAGCCCTATGTCGCGCGCGTCATGCCCGGCGGCCTCGGGCTGCGCAAGCCGGCGATCCCCATCCTCGGCGCCGACGTGGCCGGGGAGGTCGCGGCGGTCGGGAAGGACGTCACCGAGTTCGCGCCCGGCGACGAGGTGTTCGCGATGTCCAAGCAGGGCGGGTTCGGGGAGTACGTCCGCGTCAGGGCGGAGGAACTGGTGCCGAAGCCGCGGAACCTGTCGTTCGAGCAGGCGGCGGCGGTGCCGATGGCGGCCAACACCGCCCTGCTGGCCGTCCGCGACCAGGGCAGGCTCCAGCCCGGACAGCGGGTCCTGGTCAACGGGGCATCGGGCGGCGTGGGGACGTTCGCCGTGCAGCTCGCCAAGGCGTTCGGCGGGCACGTCACCGGCGTCTGCAGCTCCAGGAACGTGGACCTGGTCCGCTCGCTCGGCACCGACGAGGTCGTCGACTACACCAAGGAGGACTTCACCCGGCTCGGCCGCCGCTTCGACCTCGTGGTGGACAACGCGGGCAGCCGGCGCGCGTCCGACTACCGGCGGATCCTCAAGCCCAGGGGCGTCCACGTTCTCGTCGGCGGGCCCGGCGGCCGCTGGTTCAAGCCGGCCGGGCGGATGTTCGCGACGCTGGCGGCCGGTCCGTTCCTGCCTCACAAGGTGGCCCGGGCGGACGTGGTCGCGTGCACGGCGGAGGAGAACAGGCGCAACCTGGTCACGCTGACCGAGCTCATCGAGGACGGCCAGGTCAGCCCGGTCATCGACCGGCAGTACCCGTTCGAGGAGATCCCCGCGGCCGTCAGGTATCAGGAGGAGGGCCGGGCCCCGGGCAAGGTCGTCGTCACGGTGGCGGCGTAGATCGTCTGATTCTCACGATCACGCAGCGATAGGGCATGCTATGGATCTGTAAGCAGATGCCCGCGACGATTGTGATGAAGGTTCCTGACACATGCCGTTCCTGACCCAGCTTGCCGACGTCGCCCGCCGCACCGGCGGACCGGTGACCGAAGTGGCCGGATGGAAGACCCGCGGTCACGGACCGCAACCCGAGGTGCAGGGCATCGTCTGCCACCACACCGCCGGCCCGGCCGGCGGCGGCGACTACCCGTCGCTGGCGGTGGTGCGTGACGGCCGCCCAGGACTGGACGGGCCGCTGTCGCACTTCGGGATCGGCAGATCCGGCACGATCTACGTCATCGCCGCCGGACGGTGCTGGCACAACGCCCCCTCGACCTCGCCACGGCACGACAACTCCAGCTCGATCGGCATCGAGGCCGAGAACAACGGCGTCCAACCCTGGCCCGCGGCGCAGATCGCGGCGTACATCCGGCTGTGCGCGGAGTTGTGCCGCGAGTTCGGGCTGCCGGCCTCGCGGGTGAAGGCGCACCGCGAGGTCAACACCGCCAAGCCGGACCCCCACTCCCTCGACATGAACGACTTCCGGGCGTCCGTCGCCGCTGCCGTCAAGGGCGAACCGGACCCATCCTGGACGGAGAACCTCGTGAAGAACCTGCCGCAGATCCGCCTCGGTGACGACAACTTCGACGTCAAGACGGTGAGAGGCTGCCTGTTCGCCCGCGGCCACGTGCCGCCGGCCGCCTACGCCGGCGTCGCGGAGGGGCTGGAGGGCTGGTTGAAGTCGACTCGGTGCGACACCGGCCTGGTCGAGCTCGTCCGCGGCTTCCAGCGGGCCGAGGGCCTCGACGAAGACGGCTTCGTCGGGCCCAAGACCTGGCCGTCGCTGCTGCGCGTGTAGGCGGGTCAGCGGACGATCGTACGAGCGGCGACGAGCTCCCCCTCCTTGAAGCCCTCCACCCGGACGACCTCGGCGACGCCGATCCCCGGGACGGAGAACGTCACCGACTCCTGCGTCAGGTCCACCGACAACCGCGGCCGGCCGTCGAGGTAGACGTCGGCCCGGTCCACGAGCCGGCTTCGCAGGGTCAGCTCGCCGCTCGCCGCGGCGATCTCCGCGTCGAGGCGGCGAGCCGGCTGACCGGCCAGCAACTGTCCGGCCCGTTCGAGCAGATCTGTGTTGCCCTGGAGCACATCCCTGCGCGTCATGCGGTGGCGGTGGTCGGGCGCGATGCCGAGGTCCTCGACGGGGGTGCCCGCGAGGTCGTGCACGCGCAGGGTGCGCCGGATCGACACCCGCATGTTCGCCTGCCCCGGCAGCGGCCTGTACGGCGTGTCAGGGTTCGGCTCGGGCAGCTCCAGCAGCGTCTTGAGCAGCTCGTGCGTCCACACGTTGGCGCCGCCCGCGCCGGTGTTGTCGTCCACGCCGAGGACGGGGCCGATCCTGTGGTCCTGGAAGCCGGCGGCGAAGATGTCGGTCGCCGAGTAGCAGCGGGCGTCCGTGATCAGCACGACCGGGCCGTGGTACTGCTGGCCGATGGCGTTGGCGCCGTCGAGGGGCGTGATGGTGAAGCCGCCGGAGTAGACGGCGGCCGTCTCCAGCGCCTGCTCCATCGACCTGCACCACGGGGTGAGGTCGATCTGGCCGGTCGGGTTGTTCTTGTGCTGCGCGCAGATACGCAGGTTGAGCGGCGTCGCGATGAACTGCGTCGGCTCCGGGGAGATCGGGTGAGGGGTGAGCGTCTGCAGGAGGAACTCGCTGGCGAAGATGTGCCCGCCGCCGTTGCCGCGGACGTCCACGATGAGCCCGTTCTGCGGCAGAAGCCCGATGAGCCGGACGAACTCGAGTACGAACCCCTCGGGGTCGTTGACGTTGAACGTGAACACGCGGATGTGGCCGTAGGTGCCGGACGCGGTGTCCACGCTCCTGGCCCGGAACACGGCCGGCATGGACGTCGGGACGTCCGCTCCGGGCGCCGCGGGCTCGGTCGTGAGGTCCGCGACGTCGACGGACTCCCGCGCGGTGACCGCCTCGGGCACGTACAACATCTTGACGGCGCGGCCGATCTCGTCCGTGCCGAGGTCGAGTCCCTGGGCCATGGCGGCGGTGCTGAGCTCGTCCGCGTCCACGAAGGGCGGCACGTTCTCGGTGATGCGCCATTTCTCGCGCAGTTCCCTGGAGATCCCGTCGCCGTTGACGTAGGTGACGACCACCCAGTCCTCGTCCGGCGGCACGTGGATGCGCAGCGGCCGGAGGGTGAGCGACTGCAGGCCGCGCGAGTGCCGCGCCGCGGCGTTGCCGCCCGCGAAGCGTGTCGCGTTGACCGCCACCGCCCGCTCGATCGGCACGCCGTTCCAGTGCGTCACCTCCACGCCGGGGCCGAACCCCGGAGCGGAGAACCCCTCGACGACCCTGGTCACCACATAGTGCGGCGCGTCGCCCTCGAAGTACTCCTCGATCTGGTACGGCAGGTACGCGATCTTGCCGGAGAACGGCGCCGGCAGCAGGTAGTTGGTGTGCAGGTCGCGCACGGAGTGGAAGATCTCCGACAGTTCCTGGTGGAAGCGCCACTCCGGGTCCATGCTCTGCTCGGTCTGCCGGCTGAGCCGCAGGCCGAGCAGCCTGAGCCGCTGGACCGGGTGCACGGCGTGCATCGCGACCTTGAGCGGAAGGTGCACGTAGTTCTGCTCGATGAGCACGAGCGCCTGCTGGACCAGCACGCGCCGGTCCGCGAGCGTCAACGTGCCCGCCGTGCGCAGGAAGTCCCGCAGCTCCACCGCGTCGGCCAGTCGCTTGGCCATCGTCTCTGATGACTCCGTCATGCCTCTGCCCACCCCCAGGCTTCATGGCGCGGCTCGCCCCTTCGGCCGCGCGGGTCCGATTACCCGCAGGCTGGCATGGAAGGGACCCCGACCGCCTCAGGATCCGCCCTAGGGCTTTCCCTAGGCGACCCCCAGCCGCCCGACGATCGGGATGCAACCACAGGATCAGGTACGGCAAGATGCCAAACCCGTGATCCTGGCCAGGAACGTCAGCAGCACCGCCCCGGCGAACGCGAGGCCGCGGGGATGCTCGACTTCCGCCCTCCCGCATGACGCGGTAAGGCGTTGTTCACGGAGATGTTCATGGAGATTTAAGCAGCGCCACCGACTGATCCCGACTGGCGGGGTACGGGAAAACCCATGCTCGGACACATCACCCGTACCCTGCACCGCATGACGGACGCGGTCGGCGCTCTCGGCGGGCGCTCCACCTGGAAATATCCGGGCCGGATCCATCTGGAGCTGCTGCGCGAGCCGGTCCTGGAGGCCGAGATCGAGAGCCGGCTGCAGGCGGTGCCGGGAGTGCGGTGGGCGCGGGTCAACGTGCCGCTGGGCCGGGCGATCGTGGCGTTGGACGACCCGCCGGCCGACACCGGCGAGCTGATGAGGGCCCTGGACGAGGCGGAGGCCAAGGCCGAGTCGCGGGTGGCCGCCGAGCCGCCGCCCGGGCTGGTCCTGGCGGCGGACCTGGGCGGCATCGTGGCGACCGGCGTGGAGTGGCTCGTCCACCGCACCCCGCTGCCCGCGGAGGTCGCCGGCCTGGTGTCGCTGGTCGACAACCTGCCGCGGCTACGGGATGCGATCGACGACGCGATCCCCCTGCCCGCGCTGAGGACGTGGCTGCCCGTGGCGAGCGCCGCCGTGAAGGGACTGGCGCCCGGCCTGACGGGGCTGGTGGTCGACACGACCCAGCGTCTGGTGCAACTGAGGGAGAACCACGCCGCGGACAGCGCGTGGCAGGCGGTGCACGAGCGGCTGACCGGGACGCCGGAGCAGGCCGCGGCCTCGGCGGTGCCCGCGGAGCGGCCCGTCCCGCTGCCGCCCGGCCCCGCCGACCGGTACGCCGACCAACTGCTCGCCGGTGCGCCGGCGGGCGGCGTGGTCGGCGCGCTGATGAGCATGAACGCGCGGCGCGGTCTGCAGACGGCGATGATCTGCACGCCCAAGCCGGCGTTCGCGGGACGTGAGACGTTCGCCGCCGAGCTCGGCTTCGTGTTGTCGCGCCGGGGCGTGGTGGTCGCCGACCGTGCGGCACTGCGGCGGCTGGACCGGATCGACACCGTGGTGTTCGACGAGGACGTCCTGCTGTCGCCGCGCAGCGCGATCGGCCAGGTACGGCCCGCGTCCGGCGCCGACCACGAGGAGATCGCCACGTGGCTGTACCGGCTGTTCGACCCCGACCGGCCGGCGGCCGCGCAGGAGGAGGGGCCGTGGCGGCTGCGAGCCCGCGGCCGGCGGCTCACCCTGACCCGCGACGGCGAGAAGCAGGCGACCGCCGAGACGGTGCGGCAGCGTTCACCCGACGCGGAGGCCGCCGTCGCCGCCGCGCACAAGAGCGGGCTGAACGTGATCGTGCGGCCCGGTGTGGACGCGGACCAGGTGCGGGAGTTGCAGGCGGGCGGGGCGGCGGTGCTGCTGGTCTCCTCCTCCCCCCAGGCCCTGGCCCAGGCCGACTGCGGAGCCGGGGTCACCGCGGACGCGCAGAACGGCCGCAAAGCCCCCAGTCCTCCACCGTGGGGGGCCCATCTGTTGCTCGACGACGATCTGCGGCCCCTGGTCGCGCTGATCGCCGCCATCCCGGCGGCACGCGAGGTGTCCGTCGGCGGGGTGCGGCTGGCCCGCGGCGGCACCGGCGTGGGTGCCCTGTTCGCGCTCACCTCCCCCGCCGCGAGCTCGGCGGGCAACGCCCTGACCGCGCTCCACATCGCGACCTGCCTGTCGATGGCGCACGGCGCCTGGCGCGCCTGGCGTACCACGCTGACGCCCGCCCTCACCCCGGCCGACCCGCGGCCGTGGCACGCGATGCCGGTCGAGACGGTGCTGCGCGAGCTGGACACCGGCCCCGGCGGGCTGAGCGAGGCCGAGGCCGCCCGCCGGCGGACGCCGCTCGCCGCCAAGGGCCGGCGGCTGTCGTTGCTCCGCGAGACGGCGGCGGAGCTGGCCAACCCGTTCACGCCGGTGCTCGCGGCCGGCGCGGTGGGCTCGGCCGCGGTGGGCTCGCTCGTGGACGCCGCGCTGGTGTCCAGCGTGATGGGGCTGTCGGCGCTGGCCGGCGGCGTGCAGCGAGTGGCCACCGCCCGGACGCTGGCCGAGCTGGCCCGGCACGTACGCGTGCACGCCCGCGTGCTGCGTGACGGCGCGGAACACGAGGTCGACGCCCACGACCTGGTCCCCGGCGACGTGGTGGTGCTCTCCGCGGGCCAGGTGGTGCCCGCCGACTGCCGGATCGTGGCGGCCGACGGGCTGGAGGCCGACGAGTCGGCGCTGACCGGCGAGTCCCTGCCGGTGTCCAAGAACGCCGCGCCCGTCTTCGCCAGGGACGTGGCCGAGCGGCGCTCCATGTTGTACGAGAGCACCTCGATCGCGGCGGGCAAGGTCACGGCCGTGGTGGTGGCCGTGGGCGAGGCCACGGAGACGGGCCGGGCCCTGGCCGCCGCGGAGGAGCGTGCCCCGCGCAGCGGGGTGGCCGACCGGCTGGCGCGGATCACCCGGGCCACCACGCCGATCGCGGGCGGCGCGGCGGCGGCGCTGACTCTTGCCGGCCTGGCGCGCGGCCGGCCCCTGCGCCAGACGCTCGCCGAAGGCGTCAACCTCGCCGTGGCGGCCGTACCCGAAGGACTTCCGCTGCTGGTCAGCGCGGCCCAGCTGGCTGCCACCCGCCGCCTGTCCGCGCACGGCGTGCACGTACGCGACCCGCGGACCATCGAGGCGCTCGGCAGGGTCGAGGTGCTGTGCTTCGACAAGACGGGCACGCTCACCGCCGGTGAGATCCGCCTGACCCGCGTCTGCGACGCCCGCCGCGAGGTGCCGGTGGGGAAGCTGGGCGACCTCGCCGCGGTGCTGGCCGCCGGACAGCGCGCGACGCCCCACCGGGAGGGCAACGGCGTCCACAGCCATCTGACCGACGCGGCCGTCTCCACCGGGGCCAAGGACGCGGGAGTGAGCCGCAAGACGGGCGCGCCGGGCTGGCGCGAGCTGGCGGCGCTGCCGTTCGAGCCGTCCAGGGGATTCCACGCCACCCTCGGCCGGTCCGGCCGGACGCGGCTGCTCAGCGTCAAGGGGGCGCCCGAGATCGTGTTGCCACGCTGCTCCCGGGTGCGCGTGGACGGCGAGGACCGCCCCCTCGACGACAAGGAACGCCGCCGCATCGACGAGCGCGTGGAAAGCCTGGCCGCCTCGGGCCACCGTGTGCTGGCCGTGGCCGAACGCCGGCCCGCCGGGCTGAACGATTTCGACGACGATGACGTCACGGACCTGACCTTCGTCGGGCTGCTCGGCCTGGCCGACGTGGTGCGCCACACCGCCAGCCCGGCCGTCACCCGCCTGCGGGCGGCCGGCGTGCAGATCGTCATGATCACCGGGGATCACCCCAGCACGGCGAGCGCCATCGCCGCCGAGCTGATCGAGGCCGAGCCGCGCGTGCTCACCGGTGCCGAGCTCGACGAGCTGGACGACGCCCGGCTGGACGCGCGACTGCCGGGGATCGACGTGGTGGCCCGCTGCACGCCGGAGCAGAAGGTCCGGGTCGTGCGCTCGTTCCAGCGGCTGGGCAAGGTCGTGGCGATGACGGGTGACGGCGCGAACGACGCCGCCGGGATCCGTCTGGCCGACGTCGGCATCGCCCTGGGCGGCGTCGGCACCCCGGCGGCGCGGGCCGCCGCCGACATGGTCGTGAGCGACGACCGGCTGGAGACCATCGTCTCGGCGCTGGCCGAGGGCCGCGCCATGTGGGCCTCGGTCCGCGAGGCGCTGGCCATCCTGGTGGGCGGCAACCTGGGCGAGATCGGCTTCACCGTGGTCGGCGCGCTCACCACGGGCACCTCCCCGCTGTCGGCCCGCCAGCTGCTGCTGGTCAACCTGCTCACGGACCTGGCGCCCGCGCTGGCCATCGCGCTGCGCGCGCCCTCGCCCGAGGAGGCGGCGAACCTGCTGCAAGAGGGCCCGGAGAGCTCGCTGGGCCAGGCGCTCACGCGGGACATCGTCCGGCGTGCCGTGGTCACCTCGTTCGGCGCGGGGCTCGCCTGGACGCTGGCCACGTTCACCGGCAGGGCGGCGCGAGCGCGTACGGTCGGGCTGGTGGCCCTGGTCGGCACCCAGCTGGCCCAGACGGTGCAGACCGCGGGACGGGACCGGACCGTGCTGCTCAGCGCGCTCGGCTCGGCGGCGGCGCTGGCGGCGATCGTCCAGACGCCCGGGGTCAGCCACTTCTTCGGCTCGACGCCGCTCGGCCCGGTGGCGTGGCCGATCGCGCTCTTCGCGGTGGCCGCGGCGCTGGTCTTCGACAAGGTCGCCGAGCGTCCGTTGAACACCATCATGGACAGGTTCATGCAGAAGTAGCGCCACCGAGCTCGGCGGGGCGGCCGGTCAGGCCTCGATGCCCGCCCGGAGCAGGGTCCACACACGTGCGGCGGTCTCGCGCCGGCGGGGGGCCGGGGTCTTGGCGAGCACGCCGGCGAGCATGCCGATGGCCAGGACCAGGTCGTCGGCCGTGAGGTCCGCGCGGAAGCCGCCGGCCTTCCCGGGGTCGGCGAGCAGTCCGGCCAGCAGGTCCGCCACGCGCGTACGCAGGCCGAGTATGCGGGTGTCGAGGTCCACCGGGGCCGCGCTCACCATCTCGATGAACGCCGTCGAGGCGACGGTCTGCTCGGTCATCCGGGTCAGCACGTCGGCCAGGGTCGTGCCGGGCTCGGCCGCCAGCGCCTCCAGCTCGGCGACGCCCTCCTCGAACACGGCCATCGCGAGGCTGACCCGGTCGGGAAAGTGCCGGTAGAGGCTGCCCTGCCCGACCCCGGCGGCGCGGGCGACCATGCTGAGCGGCGCGTTGAACCCGGCGCCCGCGAAGACCTCACGGGCCGCAGCGATCAGCGCCGCCCGGTTCTCCGCGGCGGCGCTCGGGCCCCTGTTCGGTTTACGCGACTCCTGCACGGTGGGTATCGTAACAACCGGACAGAGTTGTCCGGTTGCTGTCGGGGGCATCCTGGCCATGGCCGGGATCATGTCGTTCACCTGCGCCGCCGGCGGCTCGCTGACCGGAAGAAGGAGCTCTCGAGCGATCGTCCCCGTGCACGGCGGCCGGTCCGCCGCCTGCCTCACCGACCCAAGGAGACCCACGTGAATGTGATCCAGGATCACCCCTTCCTCACCCTGGAGCCCCCGCCCACCGGGGAGTCGCACGCCGCTGTCCTTGAGTCCGCCAGTGTGCGGCCGGCCGGCGCGATCGCCCTGGGCGAGCGGCCTTGAGCGACGTGCTGATCGTGGGCGCCTCCGCCGGCGGCCTCGCCGTCGCGGAGGCGCTGCGCCGCAAGGGCCATCAGGGCGGCATCACGCTGCTGGGCGCCGAACCGCACCCGCCGTACGACCGGCCGCCGCTGTCCAAGCAGATCCTGGCGGGCGCCTGGGAACGCGAGCGGGCGCACCTGCGGCCGGAGAGCGAGCTGGCCAAGCTGGACGCCGCCTTCGTCCTCGGGGACGCCGCCGTCCGGCTGGACACCGCGGCGCGCGAGGTCGTCACCGCCTCAGGCCGGGCGTTCCGCGCGCAGGCCGTCGTGCTGGCCACCGGCCTGACCGCGGCCCGGCTGCCGGGCCAGGACGGACTGGCCGGCGTACACGTGCTGCGGACGCTCGACGACGCGCTCGCGCTGCGTGCCGCCCTGCTCGCCGGGCCGCGGCTGGTGGTCGTGGGCGAGGGCGTGCTCGGGGCCGAGGTGGCCGCCACCGCGCGCGGCATGGGGCTCGACGTCACCCTCGCCGGGATGGGGCCCGCCGTCATGGCCGCCCAGCTCGGCGATCCGGTGTCCACGCTGCTCACCCGGCTGCACGCCGAGCGCGGGGTCCGCCTGCGGCTGGGCGTCGCGGTCGCGGAGCTGACCGGCTCCGGCGGGCACGTCACGGGCGTGCGGCTGACCTCCGGCGAGTTGCTGCCCGCCGACACGGTCGTGGTGGCCACGGGCTCCCGCCCGGCCACCGGGTGGCTCGAGGGCAGCGGGCTGACCGTCGGGGACGGCGTCGAGTGCGACTCCCGCTGCCGCGCCGCGGACGGCGTGTACGCCGTGGGCGACCTCGCCTCCTGGCACCACGAGACGCTCGGCCGCCGGCTGCGGCTGGAGAACCGGACCAACGCCGTCGACCAGGCCCAGATCGTGGCCGCCAACATCCTCGGCGACGACCGGCCGTACATCCCGGTCCCGTACTTCTGGACCGACCAGTACGACGTCAAGATCCAGGCCCACGGGCTCCCGCACCCTGACGCCGACGTGGAGGTGATCGAGGGCGACCCGGAGCAGAACCGCTTCGTCGCCCTCTACCGCCGGAGCGGCGCGGTCACCGGCGTCCTGGGCTGGAACATGGCCAAGGCCGCCCGCCTGCACCGGCAGCGCGTGGCCGAGGCCATGCAGGCGCGGCCCGTACCGTGAACGAGCAGGCCGCCGCCCCCGGCGGCGGCCTACTCGTCCGTCCGGGCGGGGACGCCGGCGGTTCCGGCGGCGATTCCGCGCCCCGGTCCCCTGCCTCCCGACAACATGCATGGTGCATGTGATGTGTATCATGCATGTTGTCGGGAGGGCTGTTCTGACCTCCGACGGGAGGCTTTCGTGCGCAAAGAGATCGCCGACATCGAGCTCGAGCTCATGCTCATCGGGCGCTACAAGGAGCTGGCGACCGCCGGAGGGCCCGCGGAGCTTCGGCTCGAACGCAGCAGTTACATCCTGCTCAGGCGGCTGGAGGCCGAGGGGCCGATGTCGATCGGCCAGCTCGCGCAGGCGTTCTCCCTCGACACGTCCACCGTCAACCGGCAGACGGCCGTCCTGCTGCGTGGCGGGCTCGCCGAGCGCATCCCCGATCCCGAGGGCGGCATGGCGCGCAAGCTCCGCATCACGGAGGAAGGGCTGCGGCGGGTGGCGGCCGAGCGCGACTACCGACTCGACGGGCTGGCCACGGTGCTGCAGGACTGGAGCCCGCAGGAGCTCACGTCGTTCGCCGAGGGCCTGGCACACTTCAACGCCAGCATCGAGCGCTGACCGGCCGGCCGCCGGCGGCGCCGTGAGGGGACGGTCAGGCGGGGGCCGGTCCGATGGGGACGTGGAGGGTGAAGCCGTACAGGCCGGCGTCGCCCGCCGCGTACAGGCGGGTGCCGTCCGGGGACCAGGCGCAGCCCCTGAGCAAGGCGCCGAGACGGAGGCCGGCCATGGGACGGCGGGCCGGGACGTCCCACACCTGCAGGGTCGAATCGTAGGCCGCGGCCAGTAACGTGCCGGACGGGCTGTAGGCGAGCCCGGCCGTGTAGTTGGCGGACCCCATGAGGGTGGCGACCCGCCGCCCCCGGCCGTCCCACTGGCGGATGGCTCCTGAGGCGAGGACGACGGCCGTCCGCGACCCGTCGGGCGAGGCGGCCACTCCCCGGACCGTGGCCCCCAGCCGCCGGACGCGGCCGGTCTGGCGGCCCTGTCTCGTCCACCGCTGGACAGCCGTCGTGGAGGCGGCGACCAAGGTGCGGCTGTCACCGGAGACGGCCAGGAATCGCACCGGCCCGGCTTCGGGACGCAGCCGGCCGATCTCGCCGCCGTCGCCGGACCACAGGCCGATCGTGCCTTCCTCGCCGCAGGTGGCGAACCAGCTCCCGTCGGGCGCGACGGCCAGCGCGTACGGCCGGGAGTGGTGGGTCCGCAGCCTCCGGCGTACGGTCCCGTCGCCGTCGATGAGCCACAGCCGGTCGTGATCGTCCCAGGCGGCGAGCCACGAATCGCAGGCGGCCACGCTCGTGACGCCGGACATCCCCGGAACGGTACGCAGCGGGTTCCCGGCGTCGTCCCAGTAGGTCAGCTCGGCGCCCGCCGTGACCACGCTGCCGCCGGGCGCCACGGCCGGTGACGTCTGCACCCCGCGCGGCGACCGGTCGTCGAGTCTGGGCAGCTCCTCATGGGTCCAGATGCGGGCGGTGCCGTCCGCGCTCACCGAGGCCAGCCACGTGCCGTCCGGGCTGATGGCCACGTCAGCGACCGAGTCCTCGTGGCCGGCGAGCCGTTCGATCGCGGGCCGGTCCAGCCGGGCCACCAGCACGTCGTCGTGGACTCCGGTGGCGAGCCAGCCGCCGTCGGTCGCCACCGTGAGCCGGGCGTACAGCGAGTCCTCGATCGGGACCTTCTCCAGGAGCCGCCCGTCGGGGCTGTACAGCGTCCCGTCGTTGGTCATGAGCGCGTCGCGGGTGGGGTGGGCGGCCACCATGGTCATCAGCTTCTCGTGCGGGAAGCGCGCCCGCGCGGTGCCGTCGGCGTTCCAGACCTGGATGTGGCCGTCGACGACGTGGGCCAGCCAGGAGCCGTCGGCGGCGATGGCGAGCGTGGACAGCGACACGTCGCCGGAGTCCCCCTCCACCCTCCACAGCCGGCGCCCCCGCCTGCTCCAGGCGGTCACTCCCCCGAACAGGTCGAGCGTGGCCAGCCAGGCGCCGTCGGGCGCGATGGCCACGTCGTGCCCTGCCCCGAACCCGGCGGCGAGCTCCCGCAGCCGCTCGCCGCCGGCCGACCAGAGGCAGACGGTGCCGTCGCTGCCTCCCGTGGCCAGCCAGGTGCCGTCGGGCGCGATGGCGACCCGGTTGACCTGGCCCAGGTGCCCTTCCAGCACGCCTCGTACGGTGCCGTCGCGGTTCCACAGCCGGACCGGGCCGTCCTGGCCGGCCGTGGCGAGCCAGGCGCCGTCCGGGCTGATCGCGACGCTGGTCGCCTCCCCCTCGTGCGCCGCCAGCGTCGCCCGCAGGGTGGGATGGGGCAGATCGGGCGGCGTCCACAGGCACTCCAGCCAGGGCCGTCCCAGATCATCCAGGAGGCCGCGCAGCTGATCAGCGGTCTTCTGCAGGTGGTGGAGCCGGCAGGCGAGGGTGGCGATGACGGTCACGTCGGTGTACGGCGGCCGGCCGAGCAGGTGCAGGCTCTGGGAGAGGGTCCGGCGCAGCAGCTCGGCCTCGTCCGTGCCGGCTCTGGCCAGCTCGCGCAGGACCGGCTCCGGTCCGGCCTGCAGGAGCCTGGTGGCCAGCCACGATCCCCGGCAGACCAGCTCTTCCAGGTCGCCGCCGGCCGCCTCCAGATGGTCGGCGAACCACTCGAAGAAGTACACGAGCGCCTCGTCGGACCAGCCGTCGCCCTCCGGAGGGCCGATCTCCACGATCGCCAGGTCGGCCCGCTTCGCGCGGGCCGGGCCCATGGCCGCGCGGATGTGGTCGCGTACGACGCCGGGCATCAGGATGGCGTCCCGGTCGGGCGCGCGGGACAACAGGCCGAGCGTGGCCAGCTCGGCCAGCAGGCTTTCGCTCTCCGCCCGCGTCAGGCCCGCCGTCTCCCACCACAGGCGGGCGGTCAGTTCGAGCGGGATCGGCCGGGTCCCTTTGAACGCACCCAGCTCGAGCAGGCGTTCCCTGGTCCTGGGGGCGAGTGTCCCGGCCAGCCCGGAGCCGAGGACCTGGTTCACGGCCCGCGCCCGGCCGCGGGGATCCGTCAGGTCGACCGGCTCGTCGGGGGCGGCGTCGAGCGACCGCATCAAGGTCCGCAGCAGGGGCCAGCCCTGGCTCCCGCCGGCGTTCGCGGGCAGTTCGAACACGTGGCCGGCCGGCGGCGCCTGGCCGCCGGTCACCAGCACCACGGCCTTGTCCGCGGCCACCCGCATGATGAGCTCCGCCGCCTCGGGCCGTACGTCGTCGAGCACGACCAGCCGGCGTACCGGCCTCATCCACCGCGGCACGGCCAGCGCGAGGATGTCCCGGGCCCTGATCTCGGGATCCAGCCTCAGGCGAGTGGTCACGCGGTGCCTGAGCAGGTGCACCGGATCGTCGCCCAGGCTCACCCACTCGATCCCGTCGCGGAAGTGTTCCCGCACTTCCGGCCGCCTGCAGGCGGCCGCGGCCAGCGTGGTGGTGCCGAAGCCCTCAGCGCCCGCCACCTCGGGCACGAGCGTGACGATCAGGTGTTTGCCCGAGACGAGCGCCGCGACCAGATCCTCGAGCATGTCCGCACGATGCAACCTGCGCCCCCTTGATCCCCCTGGATCCCCCTGTGCACCGCTGAACGTCAGACCGGAGGGGAAAGTTTCGCCCCGTGCGTGCCGGGTGCGGGCTGATCGCTTCGCTCCCTCTTACACCCAGCCTCTTATGGTGACGCGCCGCATCTTATGGTGACGTGTCGCCTCTTGTAGTGAGGCGTCAGACGCCACCCGAGCCAACCGGTTGACGCCGGCTCTCGGCGTACGACCTCAGCCGCATCAGGTCCTGCCGGAGTTTGCGAGCCGGGTTCGCGCCGAGCAGCCGCGCCACGGCGTGCCCGGCGGCGCCCGCCACCGGGTTGTAGGCGAGCCGCACCTGGACGCGGGTCCCGCCGTCGTCCTGCTCGGCCAGGCGCAGCGCGCCGGTGTGGGCGATGAGCTCACCCTCGGCCGACTGCCACGCGATCTCCCTGCCCTCCTCGCGCCCGGTCTCGGTGGCGTCGAACCTGATCGGCGTCCCCGCGGGCCCGCTGATCGTCCAGTGCGAGGTGCGGCCGTCGGCGGAGCGGCGTACCTCGAGCACGTCCGGCATGAAGCGGGGGAAGACCGAGTAGTCGCTCACCAGTGCCCACACGGTCGCGACGGGCGCGTCGATCGAGATGCCCTCGGTGATGTCGACCGCATGCCGGCCGGCGTTGAGCCCGGTCAGGCGCCGCACCGGCAGGTTCGTCGCCACGCGGGCGGCCAGCAGCGCGCCGGCGGCGCGGATGGCCCAGGCGACCGGCCGGGGCAGCCCGCCCGGGAGCGCCAGCAGGCCGGCGGCGGCCGCGCCGGCCAGGAACCTGGCGGTCGGCGACCACTGCTGCTGCAACAGCTCGGGCACCGGCTCGCGGCGCCTGCCCGGGCCCTGGAGCCGCGGGGACTCCGCCGCGTCATCGTGGACGACCCAGCCCCCTTCGACGTGCTTGACGCCCGGGATGCGGCGGATGGCCCGCCGAGCCCGCTCCTCCTCGGCGGCGAGCACGGCGCCCGTGAGCGTCACGTGCCGGTCCTGGACGTGAACCTCCACCGCGTGCGGGTGGCTGACGTGGCGGCCCAGCTCGGCTCGTACGCGCTCGTACAGGATCCGGTCGTCGGCCGAGCGGCCGGCGACGCGGTAGCGCACCGCCGCGGCCGAACCCCTGCTGCGGTTGGTCAGGTCCCGGCTGAGGACGCCCAGGCCGTCGCGCAGCTCGTGCCGCGCGTGCGCCGCCTTGTCGCGGCCCTTGGCCCGGCGCGAGCGTCCCCGCGCCGGGTCGAACAGGTACGCGATCGCGGCTCCGGCGCAGAAGCCCAACCCGGCCGCTACCGCTTCCTCCGCCAGATGTGTTTGCCGCTCTCCGGCTGTCATGTCCGCATTTTTCGCGCGCATAGCGATCTACCCCTCGTCATCGCCTTCGAGCAGGTCGGCTACCCGTCGCCCTCGCCCCCTAACGGCTCGCCACCTGCTCCGCCTTCTCCTCGCGGGATCGGCGCGGACTCGGCCATGGGATGGGGCGCTCGCCTCGCCACCGCCCTAGTCACCCGCTGCCGTCGTGAGCCCCGCGGGAAAATGCCTCGCGGAAGGCCTGGGCCTTGGCTAGATTCGCAGCCAGTGAGCCAGTCAGCAGGCGTCCAGGGACCCCTCGAGATCGCGTGCGACGAGTCGGGGGCGGAGGGCGAGAAGCTCGTCGGCGGCAACACCGACGTGTTCGCGCATGCCAGCGTGCTGATGGACCTCGCCGCGGCCGAGGAGTGCATACGGGAGCTGCGGGCCCGTGCGCCGTCCCCCGCGACCCAGTACAAGGCCGGGCACATCCTGCGGGAGAAGCACCGGGCGGCGCTGCGGTGGCTGCTGAGCCCGTCGGGTCCGGTGCTCGGCCATGTCCACGTCTACCTGACCGACAAGACGTTCCTGGTCGTCGGCAAGGTCGTCGGCTTGACGACCGAGGAGGCCGCGCAGGGGCCGGGACTGAACCTGAGCCCCGAGGCCAGGGACATGGCCGTCGCGCTCTACCGTGAGGGGCCGCGCGCGTTCGGGGCGGGCCGGTGGGCGGCCTTCCTGGACGCGTTCAACTACCTGCTGCGCGCCAAGAACGGCCAGGGCATCGCCGTCACCGTGGACGACGTCTTCCTCCTGGTGGACGAGCTGCGGCGGGCGGGCGGCCGGGCCGGCGAGATCATGGAGCTGCTGTGGGCGGCCAGGCCGCGCGTGGCGGCATTCCGCGCCCGCCTGCTGGCCGATCTCCAGGCGTTCCCGTCGCTCGACCCGCTCATCCCGGGCATTCGCCAGGCCGTCGGCCACTGGGGCCGCGGCGGCCGGTCCGTCTCCGTGGTCCACGACCGCCAGACGACGCTGACCGACGAGCGGATCGCCGAGCTGCGGCGGCTCCTGCCCGGCCTGGCGGGGGTGCGGCTCGTGGAGTCGTACCTGGACGCCCGGGTCCAGGTGGCCGACGTGCTGGCCGGGGCGGCCCGCAAGCTCGCCTCCGACGAGCTGAACGGCCGCGGCGACCCCGCGCTCACCGCGCTGCTCCGCCCGTACGTGGACGAGGATTCGATCTGGGGCGAGGACCGGAGCTGGGCCCTGCTCAATCCCCCAGACGCGGTCATGAGCTGGTAAAGCACCCACCCCCGCCCGAATCCACACAAAGCGTGACGTTAGAGTGACGAAGTGTGAACGACTCGAAGCGTGTGGAAATAGCCTGGCCCGCCCTCGGCATCACGGTGGGCGCCGAACTCGACCAGCGCAACCCGGCCCTGGCCCAGTGCTTCTGGGACGCGTTGCCGTACCGCAGCCTGCAAGGCCATGCCCTGGTCGCGGGCAATCACCTCTACCACGTCGCACCGGTCCATTCGCTGCTGCACACACCCGCGGCGTACCGCGTGGACCGGCGCACCGTCCCTGACGGGACCCTGTTCTGCTCGCGGCTCCAGCATCTCGGCATCAAGTACGGCGAGCTGACCGAACCCATGACCGCCACGCCGATCGGCCAAGTGGTCCCGGAGGACCTGGACGCCCTGGTCGAAGCCGGCCACGAGGTGTGGCGGTCCGTCTACACCACCAAGGAGCCGGTCATCGCCGAGGTGCGCAGGGTCGGCGGGCCTGGCGGCCACGTGCTGCCCCGCCTGCCCGTCGGCGATCCGCAACTCAACGACCTGATCGGCGACGTGCACGCCGAGACCGAGCGCATCTGGCTCGACCCGCCGCGCGAGCTGGTCGACCTGCACGCGGGCCGGATCCCGTCACGGGCCGGCAGCTACGAAACGGTCCTGACCACGCTGCTGTTCGTCAACGGCGAGACCCGCCCGCTCGGCTACAGCTGCTACGGCGGCCTGGTGCGCGCCGCCCTGGACGGCATGCCGCTGCCGTGGCTGCGCCAGATGACGCATCAGCTCGCCCACACCCCGGCGGAGTTCCTCGGCTACTGCGGCCTGGACACGCTGTGGGGCTTCACCAGGCGGCTCATGGACGGTCTTGAGCGCCTCAACAGCCACACCGACTTCATCTCGGCGATGGCGCACATGGCGCTCTACTGCAACTGCCTCGGCGGGTGGAACCTGCACCTGTTCCCGTGGCAGGCCGGGGACGACCTACGCCGCGTGGAGGCGGCGGTATGAGCGGGCGACCAAATCACCACAGTCGCCTGTCGCTCGTGCGACCGACGAAGGAGGGCGCATGAGCGACACTCGTGTGGCGGTGATCGGCGGCGGCGTGATCGGGCTGTCGATCGCCTTCCACCTGGCGGAGGCCGGGGTCGAGACCACGCTGCTGGAACGCGGCGCGCTCGGCTCCGGCGCCTCGCGCGCCACCGCCGACGTGGTCCGCTCGTACTTCGCCGGCAACGCCGTCAGCTCGGCGCTGGCCGTGCGCAGCCTCGACGCCTACCGCGCCTTCCCGGCCAGGCCGGGCGCCGACCTGCCTCTGACGCAGGTCGGCTACCTGGTGCTGTTCAGCGAGCCCGAGCAGGTGACGGCCTTCGAGGCAGACCTGCCCGCCCAGCTCGACGCCGGCGTGGACGTGGGACTGATCAGCGTGGAGGAGGCCAGGGAGCACAATCCGCTCATCGGTGACCTGCCACTGCTGGCCGCCGCGTACTCGCCGCAGGCCTACGTCTCCGACACCACCGCCATCGTCAACGCCTACGCCGACGCCGCCGAGCGGGCGGGCGCCACGCTCCGTACCAGCTGCCCGGTCACCGGGCTCGACGCACAGGGCGGCCGCGTCTTCACGGCCGACGGCGAGCTCACCGCCGACGCGATCGTGTGCGCCGCCGGCGCCTGGTCGGCCTCGCTCGTGCGCTGCGCGGGCGTGGACATGCCGCTGATCGAGCCGATCGAACAGGAGCTGCTGGTCACCGACCCGCTGCCGCCCGGCACGCCGGACATCCCGTGCACCCTGCACGCCGCCAGCGGCCTGCTGGTACGGGTGCGCGGCGACCGGCTGCTCATCGGCATGGGCTACCCGGGCCCCGACAGGGAGGCCTGGCGGCGCGGCGTGGCGGCCCAGCTGGCGGTGACGTACCCGAGCCTGGCCGAACTGGCCCTGCACACGGCCGTCACCGGCCTGCGGGACGCCAGCCCCGACAAGACGGCCTTCATCGGGCACCTGCCGGGGCCTCCGGCGTTCCTGTACGCGACCGGGTTCTCCGGCCACGGCCTGTGCAACGCGCCGGCCGCCGGCGAGCTGGTCCGCGACCTCTACCTCGACCAGGACCCCGGCATCGACGTGACCGCGTTCGCGGTCGGCCGGCAACGGACGGGATGACCCATGACCGAGCTGATCCGCTTCATCATCGACCCGGCGACCCGCGACCTGCACGCCGACAACGAGCGGCTGCGCGAGGCGGGGCCGCTCGTGCCCGTGACGGCCGAGGGCGTGGACGCCTGGGCCGCCACCCGGTACGCGACCCTGCTCACCGTGCTGACCCATCCGGACATGACCCGGGAGATCCAGTACTGGGACCCGATGGAACGCGACAACGCCCCGCCGGGGACCGCGATCACCCGCATCGTCACCGACATCTCCATGCTGAACGCCGACGGCGAGGACCACCGGCGGCTCCGCGCCCCGCTGGCCGCCGGGTTCACCCCGCGCCGGATCGAGCAGCTGCGGCCCAAGATCGCCGCGATCACCGCCGAGCTGATCGACCGGCTCGCGGAGCTGCCGCCGGACGAGCCGGTGGACCTGCGCCGGGACTTCGCCTACCCGCTGCCGCGCGAGGTCATCTCCGAGATGATCGGCATCCCGCGCGAGCACCAGGACCGGCTGCACGAGCTCACCGACGCGGTGGCGCAGGTCAGCAGCGACCTCGAGGACGGCCCGGAGGTACGCGGCGCCCTGCACGCGCTGCTCCACCGGATCATCGAGGAGCGCCGGCGCACGCCCGGCGAGGACCTGATCACCGACCTGATCACGCTGCGCGAGAAGGACGGCGGCCGGCTGTCGGAGTCGGAGCTGTTCGCCACCATCGACCTGCTGTTCATCGCCGGGCACGTCACCACCGTCAACCTCATCACCAACGCCATCGGCGCCCTGCTCAACGTGCCGGGGCAGCTCGATCTGCTGCGCTCGGGCCAGTGCCCGTTCAGCGCGGCCGTGGAGGAGACGCTGCGCTGGGATTCGCCGATCGCCTACTTCCCGTTCCGGTACGCCAAGCGCGACGTCGAGATCGACGGCGTGCACCTGCGGGCCGGGGAGCCGGTGCTGGCCTGTTTCGCCTCGTCGGGGCGGGACCCGGACCAGTACGGGCCCGACGCGGACCGCTTCGACATCAGCGACCCGCCGGCCTCGCACCTGGCGTTCGGGCACGGCCCGCACTTCTGCCTGGGCGCGCCGCTGGCCAGGGTCGAGGCGGAAGTGGCGTTGAAGGCGCTGTTCACGGCGTTCCCCGGCATCAGGGCCGCGGCCCCGCCCGAGGAACTGCGCCCGCTGGACACGCTGCTGGGCAACAGCACCCGCAGCATGCCCGTCATTCTCGGCCCGCGGGCCCGCTAGCTCGCGCGCCGGACGTGGAGCGCCTCGCCGGTGCGCACGGCGAGGCCGAGCCCGTTCAGCGCCCGGGTGCTCGGCCTCGCCCTCCCGCGTGCTCGCCGACCGCCACCATCTCGTCGAACAGCGGCGCGTCGCAGGCATCGCGCAGGGCCTGCTCGGAGCCGAAGTGGTGGCGCACCAGGCCGAGCGAGACGCCGATATTCTTACGTCGTGTCCGCCCCTATGCGCCTCGCCACCACCATCCGCCCCTACGCCTGGGGGTCGGTGACCGCTCTGCCGGAGCTCTTCGGGACCGAGCCGACCGGGCAGCCCCAGGCCGAGCTCTGGATGGGCGCCCACCCGGGCTCCCCGTCGACCGTCGGCGGCGTCCCGCTCGGCGAGCTCATCGCGGCCGACCCCGCCGGCACGCTCGGTGAGGCGTCCGCCGCCCGCTTCGGCCCCGCCCTGCCCTATCTGCTCAAGGTCCTCGCGGTCGCGCGGCCACTGTCGCTGCAGGTCCACCCCACCACCGAGCAGGCGCGGGCCGGGTTCGCCGACGAGACGGCGCGTGGCATCGCGCTCGACGACTTCGCCCGGACGTACAAGGACGCTTCACACAAACCCGAGATGGTCTGCGCGGTCACCCCGTTCCACGGGTTGTGCGGCTTCCGCTCCCCCGCCGCCACCGCCGGCCTCCTCGACCGGCTCGGCGTGCCGGGCCTGCGCCCCTGGATCGACACGCTCATGACCGGGCCGCCCGAGGAGGCGCTGCGCGGCGTGTTCGCCGAGATGCTCGACGACGCCTCCCTGGCGCTGCGCGCGGAGGTCGAGCGGGCCCTGCTCGACGCGGACGACGCGGATCTCGCGGTCTACGCCGACCTCGCCCGCGCCTGCCCCGGCGACCGGGGCGTGGTCGCGGGGCTCCTGCTCAACCACGTGAGCCTGCGCCCCGGCGAGGCCCTCTACCTCGGCGCCGGGGTGCCGCACGCCTATCTCGGCGGCGTCGGCGTGGAGATCATGGCCAACTCCGACAACGTGCTGCGGTGCGGGCTCACCACCAAGCACGTGGACGTGCCCGAGCTGATGCGGGTCGTGGACTTCACTCCGGGCGAGCCGCACCTCGTCCGGCCGGAGCCCGTGGGGCGCGGCGCGCACCACTACCGGCCGCCCGCGCCCGAGTTCGCACTCAGCCGTCATGACCTGGACGGGGAGGGCGCGCACGAGCTGCCGGGAGGCCTGCCGCAGATCGTCGTGTGCATCGAGGGCGAGGCCGTGCTGGGCGACGCGCTGACGCTGCGGCCGGGAGAGTCCGCCTTCATTCCGGCGAGCGTGCCCTCGACGCCGCTCGGCGGCAAGGGCACCGCTTACCGCGCGCTTCCCGGGGCCGCCGCCTAGGGCGACGGTCCCGGGGCTCGCCGCACTGAGCGGCTCTGCCCGCGGGCACGCCCGGGCTTCCGCCGGCCGACCCGCGGGCGGGGTCAGCGGAGCCTGCGGAGCTTGAGCACGTTGTCCGTCCGGATGCAGGGGCTGCCGTCGGGGGCGGCCTGGGCGCGCTCGAACTCCTCGCTCAGCAGCACCTCCCACTCCCCCTCCGCGAGGTCCAGCGCGTCGAGGACCTCCTGCGGCGTGGGGAAGTGCAGGTCGGCGGGTGGGGTGTGCTCCCAGGACGGCCAGCCCGCGTGCCCTGCGACCAGCAACACCCCGCCGGGCGCGACGGCCGCGGCGGCGGCGCGCAGGACCTTCTCTCTCGGCAGCTCGGCGGGCGAGTGCAGATACTGCGCGGAGACCAGATCGTAGACGCCCTCCGGGAAGGACGTGCCCAGGTCGTGGCGCTGCCAGTCGATGCGGCCGGCGACCTCCGCGGCGTTGGCGTGCCCAGCGGCGTGCTCTGCGGCGCGGGCGAGTGCCACGCGGGAGATGTCGACGGCCGTGACCTGCCAGCCGCGGCCGGCGAGCCAAATGGCGTCGGCTCCCTCCCCGCAGCCCAGGTCGAGCGCCCGGCCGGGGGTGAGGTCAGCGGCCTCACGGACAAGAGCGACGTTCGGGTTGCCGCTCCAGATCTGCGCCTTCTCGGCATAGCGGGCGTCCCAGAACTCCTCCGGGGAGTCGGGAACCCAGCCGGACGCCCCATGCCGTCCCTGGGACTCACCGTGATGATGCGAGCCGGCGCCGGGCGTGGCGCGGGCGCGGCGGGCCTCGACGGCGCGGCGGGTCTCCTCGGCGATCAGGTCGGCGTTGATGGCCGCCGCCACCCGTACGGCCCCCGCGGCCGCGACGATGACCTGTTCCGTCACGTTGGCCGCGTTCCCCACCACCCAGACGCCGGGCACGTTCGTCGCGCCCATCGCGTCGGCCGGGATGCGGGTGCCGATCACGTGCCCGGCCATCTCCTGATCCTCGCTCTCCAGCCCGAGCCCGGCGAGCAGGTCCGTGCGGGCGGTCAGGCGGGTGGCGACGGCGAGCGCCCTGCAGGCCACCACCGTGCCGTCGGCGAGCCGCACTCCGGCGAGCCCGTCCCCGGTCACCTCCAGTCCGGCCACGGGGCCCTCCACCACCGTGACGTCCCTGGCGGCCAGCTGCTCGCGCTGCTCCGCGCCGAGCTCGGGCCCGGTGTGCAGGAAGAGGGTCACATCGTGACTCCACTGCCGCCACAGCAGCGCCTGGTGCACGGCCAGCGGCCCGGTGGCCAGCACGCCGATGGCCTGGTCGCGTACCTCCCAGCCGTGGCAGTACGGGCAGTGCAGCACGTCGCGCCCGAACCGCTCGGCCAGACCGGGCACGTCGGGCAGCTCGTCGACCAGGCCGGTGGCCAGCAGCAGCCGGTCCGCCACGACCGCCGACCCGTCGTCCAGCACCACCCGGAAGCCGTCGGCGCCGCGCTCGGCGGCCACGACGGTGCCGGTCACGATCTCGCCGCCGTACCCGATGACCTCCTCGCGTCCGGCGGCCAGCAACTCGTGCGGCGGTGTTCCCTCGCGAGTCAGGTACGTGTGCACGCCCGCCGCCGGGGCGTTGCGCGGCTCGCCCGCGTCGATCACCAGCACCTTGCGGCGCGCCCGGCCGAGGGTGAGCGCCCCGCTCAGCCCTGCGGCCCCGCCGCCCACGACCACCACGTCGTACTTCGTGTCCACAGCGCGACTCCTCTCCATCCATCCGATGCGCCACTGTGCGTCGTCTGCTGCTCGTTTGACAAATATCGTTGCCGTAATGGCAAAGTGGCCGCATGGACCTCGAGACCACACTCCAGTCGGTGGGGCCGCGGCTGCGGGCGCTGCGCCAAGAGCGCGGCGCGACGCTGGCACAGCTGTCCAAGAGCACCGGCATCTCCGTCAGCACCCTGTCACGCCTGGAGTCCGGGCAGCGCAAGCCGACCCTGGAACTGCTGCTCCAACTCGCCCGCGCCCACCAGGTCCAGCTCGACGAGCTGATCGACGTGCCGGTGACCGGCGACCCGCGCGTGCACCTGCGGCCGTTCAAACGCAACGGCACGACGTTCATCCCACTGAGCCGGCGGGCCGGCGGGCCGCTGGCGTACAAGCAGATCTATCCGCCGCACTGGCCGGGCTACGAGCCGGAGCAGCAGATCCACGAGGGCTACGAGTGGCTGTACGTCCTGTCGGGGCGGCTGCGGCTGCTGCTCGGCACGCATGACGTGGTGCTGAAGCCGGGCGAGGCCGCGGAGTTCGACACGCGCACGCCGCACGCCTTCGTCAACCCGGACGACGAGCCGGCCGAGGTCTTGGGGTTGTTCGGGCTGCAGGGCGAGCGCATGCACGTCAGGGCCCGCCCCGCCGCCGCCGCCAAATAATTCTCCTGCCGCCCGGGCGGCTCACGCGGCGGAGCGGTCCCACCCCGTACCGGCGGCTGACCGGGACGGCTCGATGCCGCGGGCGAGCGGCGAGTACGGCGGCTGCTCGGTTCTGAACCGCTGCAACTCGCGCCGCTCGGCCATGTGGCGGCTCGCCGGCGAGCGACTTGCGCGATGGTCCGCGGCCGGCTTCGGATTCGTCCTACTCTCAGCAGGACGCGATCCTCACCCCCAGGAGGCCCCGCATGAGACCACGCATCGAGCGCGCCCTGCCGTTGCTGATCGCGTTCGGGCTGGCGGTCGCGGGCTGCGGCGGCCGGCCCCCACAGGAGACGCCTGCCGTGACGGCCTCCCCGCCGCCGACCGCCCCGCCGCCCACGCTGCCGGAGACCTCGCCACCACCCGGTACGACAGCGCCGCCCAGCACGACGGCGCCGCCCGGCAGTGAGGAGCGGCTGGTCGCCGGCCACTACCAGCCGCTGTGGCCGTTCGCCACGCTGGCCGAGGCGCAGGAGTGGCAGCGTGCCCACCGGGCGGACGGCCGCGGCGCCTGGCATCTGGACCCGGCCCGTACCGCGCTCGCCTTCACCCGCGACCATCTCGGCTTCAAAGAGATCGACCGGGCCGTGAAGACCGTGCGCGAGGGGCGGCACGCGCGCGTGCACGTCGGCTACCGCGCCGAGGAGGGGCCGCGGCCGCTGGTCGCCGCCGTCGTCCACCTGGTCAGATACGGCTCCGGCCAGGACGCGCCATGGGAGGTGGTCGGCACCGACGACACCTCGCTCACGCTGACCATCCCCAAGTACGGCGCCGCGGTCGTCTCGCCGCTGACGGTCGGCGGGCGCGTCACGGGCGTGGACGAGAGCATCAGAATCCAGGTACGCGGGACGTCCGTCCTGGGCGAGCAGTGCTGCCTGCCCGCCGGCGGCGAGAACACGCCCTGGTCGGGCCGGGTCTCGTTCACCCCGGCGCCGGGCCGGACGCTGACCATCGTGGCCTCGACCGGCGGCCATGTCGCCGAGGTGGAGCGTTTCGCGGTGACAGGCGTGACCATGGCACGGTAAGTCCAGAAGCCGCATGCTCGCCTCCTTCCACGAGCTCCACCCGCCCGTGGAGATCTCGCTCGTGGAGACCGCGCCGGACACGCTCGTCGACGGTCTCCAGACCGTCCGGTACCATCTCGGCCTGCTCGGGCTCGGCGCTGAGCTGCCGCGCGGCGTGGCGGGGCAGGTCGTCGGGGACCAGGCGCTCGTGGCGGCCGTACACCGGGATCACGAGCCGGCGGCGCGCGGGCTCGGCAGGGGGATCCCGCCAGTCGGACGCGCCGAGGAGTCCGGCCGCGCGGGCATTGCCCGGCCACGCCCGGCGCCGAATCCCGGACCTCGGCTGATAATTTACGAACCGCGATTCATTAACCGGGGAGGGAGGCCGTCATGGGCAGGCCGCGTACGACCAGCGACGAGGCGATACTCCAGGCGGCCGCCCGCGCGATCGGGCGGCACGGCCCGCAGGGCCTCACGCTCGCCGCCGTCGCCCAGGAGGCCGGGGTGTCGCCCGCCACGCTGGTGCAGCGGTTCGGGTCCAAGCGAGGGCTGCTGCTGGCGCTCGCCGGCCACTCCGCCGAGACCGTACGCGAGCCGTTTTTGCGGGCCCGCGAGGCGCACGACTCGCCGCTGGCCGCCCTGCACGCCGCCGTCGCCGAGTTGTCGGCGGGCGTGTCGACGCCGGAGGAGCTGGCCAACAGCCTCGCCTTCCTGCAGCTCGACCTGACCGACCCGGAGTTCCGCGCCCACGCCGCCGAGCACGCCCGCCGCACCCGGGACGAGATCGCGGGCCTGCTGGCCGACGCGGTGGCGGCGGGCGAGCTGACGGCTCGCGCGGACGCCGGGCGGCTGGCCAAGGCGGTCCAGATCACCTACAACGGCGTGCTCATCCTGTGGGCGCTGACCGGCGACGGCCCGCTCGGGGCCGCGATGCGCGACGCCCTCGACGAGACGTTACGGCCACACCTGCCACGCTGACGGGCGAAAACCTCGTGGACGCCCACCAAAGCCCGCGGCGGCAAGGGATGATCGGACTGCTGACGACCCATCAAGCATCGAGGTGCCATGAGCAGCCAAGTGGAAGACACTTCACCTGACAGCGGGTCGCTGGCCGAACTCGCCAAGAAGCACGGGCTCCGCCCCGCCATCGCGCGCCCGCGCTTCCGCGTCTACCTGCGCCAGCTGTGGGAGCGGCGGCACTTCATCCTGACGTACGCCACCTCGCGCAATGTCTCGAAATACTCCGGCTCGGCTCTGGGCCAGCTGTGGCAGGTCATCACGCCCCTGCTGAACGCGGCGATCTACTACGTGATGTTCGGCCTCATCCTGGGCGGCAGCAAGAACATCCCCAACTACCCCGCCTTCCTCCTGACGGGCATGTTCGTCTTCACGTACACGCAGCGGACGGTCACCGCGGGGGCCAAGTCGATCTCCGGGAACCTGTCGCTGATCCGGGCCCTGCACTTCCCGCGGGCCTCGCTGCCGCTGGCGTACACGATCCAGGAGCTGCAGCAGCTGGTCATCTCCATGGGCGTGCTCCTCGTCATCGTGGTCATCACCGGGGAGCTCCCCACGTGGTTGTGGCTCATGATCCCGGTGGTGCTGGTGCTACAGACGATGTTCAACATCGGGGCGGGCCTCATCATGGCCAGGCTGGGGGCGTCGATGCGCGACCTCAACCAGTTGCTGCCGTTCATCATGCGCACCTGGTTGTACGCGTCCGGCGTCTTCTTCGCCATCCACGACAAGGTCGTCAACAGCGCCGGGTTGCCCGAGTGGGTGGCCACCGCCATGTACCTCAACCCGGCCGCCTCCTACATCGAGTGGATGCGCGACCTGCTCATCGGCAGCCACACCCCGCCGCGGATGGTGTGGGTGTCGTGCCTGTGCTGGGCGGTCTTCGCGCTCTTCGCCGGCTTCTGGTACTTCTGGCGCGCCGAGGACCGGTACGGCCGGGGGTGACGGCGACCGGCCTGGACCGGCCGCCGTCCGTGGCGGCCGGCACGAGCCGCCGGTGATGGCCGCTGTCACAAGCCGCCGGTGATGGCGGCCGTCACGAGC